>JAGLDW010001202.1 GCA_023145395.1 Lentisphaeria bacterium
AGAACCCCACGTGGCCGCGCGGCTCTCGTGGGGTTCTGCAGGAGCCTCCAATCCCAAATGCACCAATACAGATCATTGCTGCAATTCGACTTTTCACTCGGCAGACTCCTGGACGGATTGGGAAGCCGTGCGCTCCAGTGTCATTCCGCCGCAATGTCTCACACTACTCTCGAATGGCATTATGATAGGGTGTGAAGAGAAATTTGCACTATGATGGAGATTGGCCGATGGTCGAAAATCAGCCCGGAATATTCGAAATGTCGTCTCCCAGTTGCTTCAGGAATTCTCTTCTGGACCGGCGCGGCTGGTGCAACTTTGGGATCGTGCAGATCGCTGCCTGGGCGTTGGCGTTCTGGCTCCCGATTCCGGCGGATGCCTGCACACTTCTCCACGGCGAGGAGGCACAAGCGGTTCTTTCGGCTGAGGACGCCATCGTCTGTCCGGCGGAGAAATTGCCGGGTACTCCGGTGGCCATCGATGGCGCAGCGGACGGAAAGGCGGTCCCCGCCCTGACGGGATGGCGGACGAAATGGCGTTTTTCGAGAGAAAAAGCATATCGACCCGACCAGGCATACGAGTTGTTTGCAGTGCTGAAGGTAGAGACTGCCGGCGCTGCTCCGGAAGACAATGCCTTCAAAGCCAATATCTGGATCGGCACGGACTCACGTTCAGCGCTCACCCGTTCGGACGTGCGGGTGGCCGACATTCCCGACGATGGCTGGCATGTGTGGCGCGTGGGCGGTTTTGTGAGTCGTGCCGGCAGGGGCGAATACATCTACCTCGACCGCCATCGGGGTGCCAAGACGGTCTGGATCAGCAAGCTCATTCTGGTGCCGGTCGTGCAGGATGCGACGGAGAGAGGATATGGGCGAGAGACGGAGTATCTGGCGACGGACCTGCCAGGCTTCTGGCTGGAAGCGGCCAGGGGGGAAGCCGAAGCTTTGCTGGCTTGCCACGGCTCGCAGCCGATACGCCTGAAAGTCCATCTTCGAGCCAATGACCCCGCCACGTCCGGAGCGTTGTCGTGCACGGTTGCGGAAAAGGGCCGGACCGTGCAGAAGACGTTCGAGCTTGTACCGGGCGAGAATCGTCTCACGCTGCCATCCCTCGGGGGGAATCCGCAGGCCCTGCGTTTCCGCATTCAGTCCGACTCGGGTGCCTCCAGGCTTTCCGTGCTGTTTGCATCTCCGGGCGCTGAGAAACTGCGCCCCAGCGAGTGGCACGTGCACGGCGAAAACCACGGCACGAACCGTGCGTTTCGAGAGGCGGTCGCCAGCACGGAGTTTGCCGCGCAGCGCGGACGCTTGGCCCACGCTGCCCGAGACCGTCCCTGGCTGGTCAGAACAGCCGCATCGACAAGGAAGCTCCATCCGAAACGCATCCTGTCCGAGTGGGAGGCTGCCAAGAACACTGGCACGACATTGCTCGACTTGGCCGGGAATGAGTACGAATCGTTCCAACTGGTGATCATTCCGCTTGCGGGGCGGTCCGCGTCGGCGAAGCTGACGGTCACGGCTCAAGGCGAAGTGCCGAAGCCAGAGGGACTTCGCTTTTCTTTCGAGCGTGTCGAGTCTGTCTACTGCTACGCGGGCGCCTACGGTCGGCTGTGGCGTGGCGATTGGCCAGATCCACTCATCCCCATAGCTTCGGGCAAGGCGATTCCGTTCGCTGGGGACCGCCTCTGCGTCGTTCGTGTCACGGTCCACGCCGCCGCTGGAACGCCCTCCGGCGAATATGCGTTTCGACTGATGGTCGCGGAAGACGGCGGACTGGCGGAGACACTGCCCGTCGTGGTGCGGGTGCGCCCCTTTGCACTCCCGCCGCGGAGTTCGCTGCGCACCATTTTCTACGACTACCCAAGACAGCAAGGCACCTACGGGTCGCTGACCGATTTCTACCAGCTTGATCCGCTGCCGCCTGAGGTACGGCAGCGTTGGCGCGAGTTCATCGCCCGCTATCGCGTGACCGGCGCCGAGTACAACACCGCGCCGGGCAGATGGCTTGTGGATGTGTTTCGCGAAGCCGATGGCAGCTACAGCTTCGACCTGGAGCGGTTCCGACAGTATGCCAAGTTCATGATCGAGACGTGTCATGCCACTAGTGTCAATGTGAACCATGACTGCCATGGCTGGAAGCTCTTCGAGCGGTTTCCGCTGACTGATCGCGAGACCGGCAAGACCGAGATCGTCCACCACAAGCTCCTGTCGCCCGAATACGAGCGTGTGTGTGTGGCGTACCTGAAAGCTGTCTGTTCCTTGCTCAGGCAGGAGGGATGGTTGCCGTACGCATATTTCCAAATCTCCGACGAAATGCGCATTGGCCTGGAAAATCGCGCTCGTCTGTCGAAACTGATCCGATCAGTCGAGCCGGCACTGAAGCTGCTCGGGTTCAACTCCAAGTCCGCCGACGAGGACTTGGATATCTGCGTGTATGTGAGCGCCGCGTTCGATCGCAAAGAGGCGAGTGCTCGAGCTGCAAACGGCGGCGAAAGCTGGTGGTACGTCTGCTGTTCGCCGAAGCCACAGGCACAAGGCGGATGGGTGACGAACTACTTCATCGACGAGGTCGGGATCAATCACCGCTTTCATTTCTGGCAAGTGTGGGAGAGAGGGGTGCAGGGCGTTCTGTATTGGGGTTTGAATCACTGGCAGTATGGCAAACGGGGGAATATCCCCGCACACACGACGCGACGGTGGCCCGATCTCCCCTGGCTTCCCAATCCCCTCCCAGACATAAACGGCGACGGCTATCTTGTCTATCCTGGGACGGACGCGCAACCGTGGGCTTCGATGCGACTGGCGATCATGCGCGACGGGCTGGAGGACTACGAGTATTTTCATATGCTCGATGCCATGATTGAAGCCGCGCAGGATCGTCCCGATGCCGCGTCCCGGAATTGGGCCAAGCGTGCGCGCGATGTTCGCAATCGCATCGCAACTCTTGTTCGCGAGCAGTACGACGCGCGCGATTCAGACATGATACGCACGTGCCGTTCGGAAATCGCCGAGACCATTGAGCGTGGAATGGCTGTCGCGGAAGAAGGACGCTGAGAGAATGAAGACTTCCACGACGATGCTGGCGTTGCTGCTTGCTAGTGCCTGGTTGTCGGACGCACGGGGCGGCGTCTGAACCAATCGCGCTGGACCTCGATTTGCGGAGTCCGCAAGGAGCGGCCGCGTCCCGCGGCCACCAGTGTTCGCGTGGACGCGAACGGCCCGTGAGCCGCGCCTGTCCCCTGTGACTTTCTGCCCCCCCCCGTCTTCCTCTGCGCCT
>JAGLDW010001203.1 GCA_023145395.1 Lentisphaeria bacterium
CGGCGGACAGGCAGAAAGAGTGGGAGACGGAGACGTTTGGGACGACCACGCCGGAGCTGCTGAAGTTGCACGATTGGCTGCAGGGGTGGTCGTGTACCCACGTGGCGATGGAGAGTACCGGAGATTACTGGAAGCCGGTGTACAATTTGCTGGAAGATGCCTTTGAGTTGTTGGTGGTCAACGCCCAACACGTGAAGCACGTGCCGGGACGCAAGACAGACGTGAAGGATGCGGAGTGGCTGGCGGAGCTGATGTTGCACGGGCTGCTGAAGGCGAGTTTCATACCGCCCAAGCCGCAACGGGCGCTGCGGGAGCTGACACGTTATCGCACGCGTCTGATCCAAGAACGCAGTCGGACGGTGAACCGGGTGCAGAAGCTGCTGGAAGGCGCGAACATCAAACTCTCGTCGGTGGTGACGGATATCCAGGGGGTTTCGGCACGCAAGATGCTGGCAGAACTGGCCGATGGCAACACCGATGCGGTCGCAATGGCGGAGCTGGCCAAAGGCCGTTTGCGCAACAAGATCCCGGAGTTGAAGAAGGCGCTGACGGGAGTGGTGCAAGCGCACCAGCGCTTTCTGCTGAGTCAACAACTGGCGCACATCGACTTTTTGGATGGTCAGATAGCGGAGATCGAAGCTGAGATCGAGCGTCTGTTGATGGAGATGAGCGAACCGCCGGAACCACTGGGGAGGGGTAGGGACACCCAAGAAACGGATATAGCGGTGTCTGCACCGCAGCCGCACCAACATTGGGATGCTGCAGTGACCCTGTTGGATACCATCCCGGGCATCAATCGCCACGCGGGGCAAGTGATCCTGGCTGAAATCGGCATAGACATGAGGCAATTTCCTTCTGACGGTCATCTGTGCAGCTGGGCGGGAGTGGCGCCGGGGAATCACCAGAGCGGCGGGAAACGTTACTCGGGACGCACCACCAAAGGGAACCGCACGCTCACTAGCATGCTGGTGCAGTGTGCGCATGCCGCAGTGCGCACCAAAGGCACCTTCTTCAAGGCGCGCTACCATCGTCTGGCAGCACGCCGTGGGAAGAAGCGCGCCATCATGGCCATCGCCCATTCGATGTTGAAGGCTATCTGGCATATGTTGACCACTGGTGAAGTCTATCAGGACCTTGGCGCGAGCTACTATGACGAACGTAGCAAGGAGCGCAAGATTGCCTATCATACTCGGCAGCTTGAGAAACTCACGGGTAGCGCGGTTCCAGCCATCCTCAGTGCTGTGGCGGCCTAGGTAGAGTTATTTTCGAAGTAGATCCCATGGTCTGCCGCCCACCACGCAGGACGAAAATGGGACACGAAGAGCGGGCGAGACGCCCGCGGTCCGCAGAGCGGATCGGAGAAGCGTGTTTTCAGAGTAGCACCTCCGG
>JAGLDW010001204.1 GCA_023145395.1 Lentisphaeria bacterium
GTGACAAGACTCCGGCGTGCATCCGTCTGCGGGATCGGGAGCATATTGTGATCGAGAACTTCACCCTGCTTCCCCAACCGGGTTTTCGCTGGATGAACCTGGATGGCACTCGTCACTGCGTTGTGCGCAACTGCCACATGGAGAACGCCCGAAATTGCGGATGCCCCATCAGATGTCGAGACTCCCACCTGAATCGCTACGAGAACATCAGGTGTCTGCGAGCCAGTAATTTGGGAAAATGGGGCCACGTGAGCGGGGACATGTGGAACAATTTCAACTGCTCCCAGAATGTCTTTTTTCGTGTATACATCAGCCGGGCGGGGCACCGTCCGTTCGGTCTTTGGTTCGACTGCCCGAACAATGTGGTCAGAGAGTGTGTGTTCGACTGCCGATGGGGGCGGAACTTCGAGTTTTTCTCCACCGTGCGCTTGTTGATGGAGAGGTGTGTGGTGACCAATGGGTTTGACGGTTCGGGCTCTGCGGACGGCCGGGCGAAGCTGTTCATCATCGACTCGATCTTTCGCAGAAACTTGATCATTCGCAATCACTACGGCGCGATGGTGATCAACGCGTACAAGTACCAGGATCTGCCGACTTTCGGCATGCTGCGCTCGCGTGTGTATCACAACACGTGGTATCGCAACCAGGAGTTCGGATTCCAGATGGCGGACATCGGGCGTGATCCGAAGCCGCACATGGTGGCGGGCAACATTTTCAAGAACAACGTGTTCGCGCACAACGATCCGGGCGGCGAGGGGCTGGCGCTGAAGCTTGCCCCCAATATCGCCAGTGACAACCGGTTTGTGTCGAATATCCTGTTTGGCAGTCGCCCCGGCGCCCATACGGTGCGAATCGCGTGGCCGGGAAACGAGTGGCTGACCACAGAGCAGGCCAACCAGCACTCCTCCGGGTATTTTGCTGACAATATCGATGCGGATCCACTGTTCCAGGATGCGTCTCGGGACGACTACCGGATTCGGTCGGGAAGCCCCGCCATCGACGCGGGACAGCCACTCACGGTCACACGGACTGCGGGGAAGGGGAGAGTGGTCGCCGTGGCGGATGCGCGGTGGTTCTACGATGGCTTTGGGATTCCCGGAGAAGAGGGGGATCTAATTCGGGTCGGCGGTTCAACCGCGCGTGTGATCGAGGCGGACATCGAGGTGAACACGCTGCGGCTTGACCACGAGATCGAATGGGGGAAGGGGGACGCGGTGACTCTTCCCTTTGCAGGACGCGCTCCGGACATGGGCGCCTTCGAGAACGGCATGGAGCAACCGTGGCCAGGCGTGCCGCCGGGCTTGCGACTGGAAACCATGGAAACGGCCACCCGAACGCTGGTGGCCACTGACTTCGAGGCGGAAAACTTGGAGACTTGGCACTACTACTGGAACTTTTCGCGTCAGCGCAATGCAGATTCACGCTTGGACACGACCACTGCGGGGTCGGGATTGCGGAGTGTGCGTGTCTACGCGACGAAACAGACCACGGAGAAGCGTGGCTCCCATCTTTCCTGCGATATTCGTCCTCGCTGGTGGGATATCGACCGTTTTCCCATTGTGCGCTTTCGATACCGCATCCCAAAGGGGGTTCCGGTGGGCTGTTGGCTGCACTCGTTTCGCGGTCTCTCCGATGGCAAGGAGCGGATTCGTGTGTGTGTGGGAGGAACAGACACCCGTGCCAACGGTGGTTGCCCGGACTTGAAGATCCTCGCACTGGTGGACGATGACACCTGGCGCGAGGCGGAGCTGGACGCGCGGGCCATTCGCCAGTGCTACCCGGATGTCAAACTGCTGCAGATGTTCCGCTTCTATAGTGGCGGCAAGGGACGTGTCGGTGACCAATTCTGGTTCGATGACTTCCACATTGTGCCCGTTGCGGATGAATCTGCGCGGTAAGGGCACCAAGCGCGGCTCGCGGGCCGCTCGCCCTCCATGATTTGCGCAGTTCGCAGTGCGGCGGCTCGCGGGCCGCTCGCCCCTCCATGGGACCGTGTTTTTGGCAGTCCGCAGTGGTGGGTTGCTCTGGCTGTACGAAACGTGGTGACACGCTATGTTACGCGCTCTTGCATCAACCCAAAATCCAGTAGGAAATCGCTGAATGTCCATACGATCCGTACTCATTGGCCTGTTTGCCGCATTTTTCATTGCGGGTCTGGGCTTTGTGAACGACCGCATACTGGAACTGGAGAGCTTTAACAATGGGCACCAGCTTCCGATCATTGTGCTGGGTGTTCTATTCATCGTTGTGGTGGCGATTAATCCGCTCCTGGTCCGGTATCGGCAGCGCTGGGCGTTCCGGCCGCCGGAACTGGCGGTGATCGTTGTGCTGGCCATGGTCTCGTGTAGCATTCCGGGACGCGGCTTGATGGAGCAGTTCACCCAGGTTCTGGTGATGCCCTACCACTGGAGCCGAGTGACGCCGGGTTGGCAGCAGCAAGAACTGCTGGACTACGCACCCGAGGGCGCGCTGGTGACAGTCACCGAGGAGAACTACGACGACACGGTCAGCGCCTATATCATGGGGGTGCCCAAGACGGGACGGGACACGATTCCTCGTCCACTACCCGAGCGGATGCGGCGCAAGTGGAACCAAGTGCCCTGGGGGGCGTGGATGGCACCGCTTGCGACCTGGCTGCCGATGATTTTTCTGGTGGCGATCAGCTCCGTGTGTCTGTCTTTGATCGTGCACAAGCAGTGGTCGAAGCATGAGTTTCTCAGCTACCCCATTGCGGATTTCACCACGTCTTTGCTTCAGCGCGAACCCAAACGCCTGTTGCCGCAGGTGTTCAGCAACCGGGGCTTCTGGATTGGCTTCCTACTGATTTTCTCGATCCGGGTGAACAACGGCATGTGTGTGTGGTTTCCCGATTTCCTGATTCCGGTCAACCTGACGTGGCGAATCACTCCCTTTGCCCAGCTGTTTCCGGATCTGTTCCGCGTGCAGTGGGGTGGCTCTCTTCTACGCCTGAACCTGTTCCCCCTAGTCGTCGCATTCGCCTTTTTTCTGAGTTCCGAGATTTCGCTGACACTGGGTATTTCGCAGATTCTCTGGGTGATTTTCGCCTTGCCCATGGTGAAAGTCGGTGTGAATCTGAGCACGGACTGGATTGGGGGCTGGCAGGGCTGGCAGCGCGCCGGCAGCTATCTGGCTTTCTCGGGGATTCTCTTGTACACGGGGCGGAATTACTACTGGGAACTACTGCGCGGAGCGGTTGCGCCTTGGCGAGAGAGCAAGGCGGAGGCGACGGGGGTGTGGGCGTGCCGCGTACTCATTGTGGTGCAGGTGGCATTGATATACCTGCTCTGGCGTCTGGGGCTGGAACTTCCCTTCGCCATTCTAGTCGTGTTGTTGATGATGTTGGCGTTTGTGATCGTCTCGCGCATCAGCGCGGAGACGGGCCTGTTTTTCATTCAGCCGCGCTGGATGCCGTTTGGCGTTCTGCTAGCGGCGTTTGGCAGCTATGCGATGCCGCCGCGGATGATCGTCATCGCGGGCTTGGCCTGCATGGTCCTGTGCGTCGATCAGAGTCAGGCCATTATGCCGTATCTGGTGAATGGGTTGAAGATCGGGGACAATGTGAAGCTCAAACCCGTGAAACTAGCGGGCCTGAGCCTGGGCATGTACGGGGTGGGCGTGATTCTGGCGATCGTGATCGTGCTTGTGGCTACCTATGACTTTGGCACGCCGACGGGCTACGGCTGGTCCTACAAGCGTCTGCCCATCATGTCGTTTCGCGCCGCGCAGCCTGCAGTCATGCAGTTGGAGGGGCAGGGAATTATGGAGAAGGCCTCTTCTGAGCCTTGGCAGCGCCGCTTCTCGCGCATCATGCCAACGGAGAACTTTCTCTGGGCTTTCGGCTTTGGTGTGGTGGCTGTTCTGGTGTTCAGTTTTCTGCGTTTGCGGGTGAGGTGGTGGCCGTTGCACCCGGTCATGTTCCTGCTCTGGGCAACCTATCCGATGGCGACCACCTGTTTCTCGTTCTTCGCGGGCTGGGTGGTGAAGAAGGCGACCGTGCGGTTTGCGGGCCAGCACATGGTCAAGAAGATGAAGCCGTTCATGATCGGCATCATCGCGGGGGAGATCCTGGGAGCGCTGGTGTTCATGGCGGTGGGTGCCATCTACTACTTCAGCACGGGCGAGAAACCTCTCAGCTATCGATTCTTCCCTCGGTAGGAGGGGAACGACGCACGGTGAGCGAGCACTTTGCCTGGTCGCATTCGGACAGATCGACTTCGTAGCTGTATCCGAGTGGTTCCAGGATGTTGCGATAGAGCCGGTCGCAGTGTCGGCAGTAGTCGTGGTAGGGTGTGATGTGCTTGATGCTGTTCAGTCGTCCCTTGGACGGGCATGCATGCATGTGGATCGAAAACTGTCCCTCGTCCTCGTCCAGCTCCATGGTGAAATCAGCCGCTTCCTCGTTGAGCGTATGGCTCCAGTAGAGATAGCAACCACGAATCCCATGCTCTTCGACCATTGCCTTCAGATTCCCGAGGAACTGCTCGGAAAGGTAGTCCCAGAAGCCTTCAACGGCTGCCACACCTCCCTTTGCTTCGAGAGTCTTGAAAAGTTGGCTGTAGGCGGGAATGAATTCGGTGCAGCTGATCATGATGATTGCCTCCTCGAGAAACGCTGTGCACTGGCACCGGTCTGCTCGTCGTAGCTGAGCAATTGCGCCTCGTAGGGCGTGTCTTCGCAGATGGTCTGATTGACGGTGCGGGTTGTCTCGACGAAGAGTTCGCAGGGCGTGTCGCCCAGGCTTCGGATGTGGGTGACAGCGGGGCAGGCATCGATGGTGAGCGTGAGTTCCTCCGCGCTCTGCGCAAAGGAGAAGCTGGCATTTTCGGCGCGGTAGATGGACTCGAAGTGCTGTCGCAGCGCCGAGAGCCCGTCGGTTTTGAGACGTTCGCGCAGTGGTGCATAGTATTCCCGAGCGAAATCGCGCAGATAGTGTCGCACGGCCTCTTCTCCAAAATGCTCATGGAGATAGCGGATGCCGCAGTTCAGCGCGCCGTGGAAGTCCTTGTGCAGGTATTCATTGTCCGC
>JAGLDW010001205.1 GCA_023145395.1 Lentisphaeria bacterium
GCGAGACCCGGCCGCCACTGGGTTTAGCCCTGTGGAGCCGACGATTGTTTTTTTTGGAAGCCCCCCCCCTCCCCTCCCCGAAGCTGCAGCTTCGGGGAGGGGAGGAGATAAAAAACAGAGGCTTCTACTGCGGCATCCGGACAGATCGACCTTCTTGGGACTTGCCGACTCCGATCGCCGTGTCTATAATCAAAGTGGAATGGTTGGCTGTCGCCAACAATAGACCAAGAGTACACGCACACCTGCAAGACAAGGACTAGTCCGATGAAGAAGTGGTGTAAGAACTGGGTGATGTTCATTCAACGTCAAATGCAGTGGCTCCGAGAGGCCATTGACGAAAACAAGTGGTACATGAGTGAACGTGCTGGCCACGACGTGGGTTGGGAAGCGGCTGAAAGGGACTTCAACATCCATCATCTCAACCGTGTGGGAAACGAGTTTCGCATTGCCTACTGCACGGTTGAGTGTCCCAAGATACCCATATGTCTCTTCCAGGACGACATCCCCGGATTGAGCAGAAGGTGGGGTGCCTGAGGCTGGTCCCAACATCGTAGTTGACCCTCTCCCGAGCCCGCGCGACTCGTGCTGCGACTGCTTGCCCAGATTCGACCCACACACTCCGGAGCACACCATGGGAAGAGAACTCCCCATTCGAGAACTCTACTGCCCCTCGCATTTCGGCAATTTCTACGAAGTCGCCATGTCCAATGAAATGCGGTCCACCCTCGAGGAGGCCAAGTTCTGGGGCTACAACCGCTTCTCCGACTGGTTCGACACCATCGACCTCTACAATCTGTACGACCGTGAGGGCAACTACTTCAACATGCCCGAGGCAATGTGGGAGAGGAAGTTCGAGAACTTCGCCGTCGCGGCCGACCTCGGCTATGAACTCGGACTCGTCGTCACCCCAAACCATGTCTTCTCGGATCAGGTGACACCCGGCACGATGGCCGAAACGGGAGGACGCTATTTCGGACAACTCGTCTGCCCTGCACGAACAGGGGTCACCGAGTTGATCCTCGAGAACTACCGCAAGCTCTTCAAAGACTTCGCCGCTCGTGGGCTCACGTTGAGCAGCATCGCCGCAGGCGCCTACGACTACGGCGGCTGCGCATGCGAGGAATGCGCGCCCTGGATCGTCACCTTTGGAAAACTGGCAAAGGCCATCGTCGAGCTGGGCAAGGAGATCTTCGGCAATCAACTCAAGGCCGACCTCTGGGCCTGGTGGTGGACCGACGAAGACCACGAGAACTTCTCGGACTGGGCCGATCGCGAGGCACCCGGATTCTTCTCCGCCGTCTCGAACCACATTCTCTACGGCGAGGCGCAGTACAAAGTGCGTCGTCTTCCCGCCGGAGCGGGCGAACGCTCCTTCACCCACATTGGCTACGGGGAGAAACCCGGGCTTGACGTCTATGGGCACTACGGCCCCACTATCGCTCCACACCGCCTCGAGGAAACCTATCGGTTCCTCTGTAAACGTGATGCTAGCGGCTTCCTCGCCTACTCCGAGGGGGCGTTCGACGATGTGAACAAAGCGATCATGGGAGGACTCGCCTCCGGTCAATTCGAAACGGCGCACGACGTGCTGGAAGCCTACGCGGGTCGATATCTTGGCGGCGACGCCCAGGGCTGGGCCACCTGGCTCACGGACATGGGAGACGTCGAGTCCCTTGATCCATCACGCTCCCGCAAGCAGTTTGATATGCTTGCCCGTGGTGCAAAATCCAGTGAACGACTCGACATGTTCGCGGAAAAACTCGCCATGTGCGAAGCGGACCACACCACAAGAAACGCCACCGAATGGACACCCGACCGCATTCACACAGCCGAAGCATTTCTCGCCGCAAAAGAGCAACTCTGGCGAGGCATCTGGCGCCGGGGGCTCTGCCGCCATATCTTCCGGTTCGACTGGCGGATGCCAGAGTGGTACGGCGAATACGCGAGCATCGTCAAGAAGAACCGCAAAGACAGCGCCGAGGCCAAACTTGCACAGGCATAGACGTAGACAAACAAGAGATAGTGTGAAACACCACCCGGCAATCCTCGCCGCCGCGGCGCTCGTCGCGCTCATCTCGCTCGCGGCGCCGACGACCCAGGCCCAAGCCAAGCGATCCTATTCTGCCTACGACATCGCCCGACAGTTCGAACTCCAGCCCATGGCCGAACAGCCCGAGTGGGCCACGTCCGAAACACCGCCGCTCTTCACCTTCGCATGGATGAGCGATTTCCACCTTCGAAAAGGAAAAACCTACGAGTTGGTCAAAGCAGGCTGCAACTACACCCGTGACACACTCAAACCGGACTTTGTGGTCATCACCGGAGACAACAGCGCCTACGCACTCGCCCCGAAGAAACACAAGGACAAGAAAAAAGCCAAAGAGACACTTCCGCTCCGGCGCCAGCAAGCACTTCAGCAATTCCTCGCAAAGGAGCTTGCCATCCCGTACTCCATCGTGCCTGGCGACAACTGGCCCTGGGAGTTTGAGAAAGTGTTCGGGCCGACCCAGTACAGCTTCGACGTAGGCGGCATGCACTTCCTCTTTCTCAGCGTGGATTGCAGAGGTAAGGGCAAAGAGGGATGTGCCGTCTTTCTGCCCACAACCTGGAAGTGGCTGCAGGAGGATCTACGGCGCAATGCCCAGAAGCCCACGCTGTTCTTCACCCACGAGCCCGTCCACCCCCCCTCCTTCCTCGAGGCGGCGGCACTGAACCGCGTCCTAAGCAACGCGGGAAACGTGCTGGCCGCCCTGTGTGGACACATCCATCTAGATCTTGATTTCCGGCGTGAAAACATGGCCCATCTCGTCTGCCCATCCCTCGGAGTCAGAGGCACACACGGCTTCAAACTGGTCAAGGTCCATCCTGAGCGAATCGTCCTCGAAACGTACGAGTTCGATGGGAAGAGCTTCGTGCAGGCCAGAAAATGGCAGAAAATCGACATTCCGGGACGACTGCGCAAGGGCCTGGGCAAACCCCGGGGAAACATCTCGTTCACAGTCAATCGCAGCGAGATTCCTCCCCACCCACTCGTCCGCGACCAAGAGCTGCTGCAGCGCGCTCCGGAACTGGTCGGCCCCGCCGCCGCATTTGCCATGGAGTTGACCCTCAGCAGGCTGTTCTCGCCGCCACCCGTGGCAAAGAAGAATCCCCCCACCCTCAAAAAACCATGACCCAATGCACATCGATCCCATGGAGTGGTGGAGGGCTGGAGGGCTGGAGGGCTGGAAGTGCAAACTCCCACTTCCCGACTGGGTGGTCTTCAGGTGCCGCCGGTACAACGTCGTCCAGGCTCAAGAGCAGTACTCCATGACTCCATGACTCCAATACTCCATGGGATCGCTGTGACTTCACAGTCTACTTTTGCGTCTCTGCGTCCAGTTCGATGTAGTTCGAGCTGCTCGGGAAGGCGGGCCATGGCTTCTGCGCCGCTTCGTCAAAGACATTGAGCACGAATGCGCTAACCCCTTCGGGGAGTTCCGCCGACACGGTGCTCTCCTGCATCACGGCCGGCTTCGTTTCCCAGACGCTCTTCCAGGTGATGGGTCTCTCGAACGTGTAGGCCAGTTCGGCTCGCAGGATGGGACGTGTCGATTTCACACTCGCGCTGACCGTGTTTCCGTGCCGTTGTGTCCTGCCAACCACAGGCAGTGGGGAGGCGTCCTTGAGGATGCTGTCCGCGAAGCGCCTGTTGACCAGATGGATCTGCCCACCGTCCGAGTGGCCGAGCGGCACCACGAAGTTGGCAGTAGTCCGTCCTCCACAGCAGTCGATCGTGTATTGCCACTGTTTGTTGAAGAAGTTCTGGTCCCGAGGCCCCTTGGTCCAGAGCGAGGGCATTTGGATCAGTGGCACGAAATTGTCGAGCTCGGTCCACTGCGCCCGTTTCTTGAAGAAGCCGACCGAACTGTAGACTGGAATGACGAACTTGAAGCGATGATCGACCGCTGCCGCCAGACTGGCATGGATTCCTCCCCAGGACGCGCCGACCAGCCCGATTCGATCAGGGTTGATCTCTTTGTAGGAGCGTATCAGAGAATGCGCCAGCACGATCTGGCAGACACTGTGGTAGTTCCACGTCTTCGTCTTGTCCGCATTGTCGATTGGCAGAATGGGGTGTCCACCCTCCAGGTTTGGCCGATTCTCCTTGCGCACACGCTTCTTTTTTCCCTCGGCATCGGTCTCGTAGAGTTTGGGCAGCTTGCCGTACCGGTCCATGGAGATGGCGGCATAGCCCCACGAGTTCCAGATCTTCACGTAGGAGGCATAGGCCGTGCCACCCCCTCCGTGCGCCAGAACCACGGCTGGCCAACCTCCAGCAGGCATCTTTCCCGTCGGCGCGCTGTAGTAGGCAAACACGTTCACGGGCTTGCCGTCGAGGGGGACGCTCTCATAGAGCAAAGCCTGTACGCCCGGAACTTGGTATTCGGTATATTGTTCCGCCGAGAACGTCCGCGGCGCCTTGAAGAGTCCCTCCCGATTCCAGGGCCCGACCATGTTTTCGCCTGCACCGGCTGCCAGTCCGGCCAGCAACACAGGCGAGAGGCAGAATACGGTTTCCATCTTCATAAGGATCTCCTCTATCAGGGCGCTGGTGTCATCGGCACACCCACGATCCAGTCGATCTCGACAGTTGCCCCGGCTTCCGCTTTGCCGACCGAGGGATCGAGGCGGATGCCGCGAATCTCCTTCCCGCCCCAGCGTTCGTGCTGCACCAGCGGCACTTCGTATTCATGCCATGCACCGTCTGGTTCAATACTGAAAGTTATGTGCTTGGTGGCGGTGAAGAGTGGTTCGTCGCTGGTTGTCCAGAACACCTGCGCCAAGGGCAACCCGCTCATGACCCGCATGCGCACCCGCAGCGCCCGGTACGTCTTGGCTGCGACACGCAGATAGACCCGCTGCATATGCGGGTCGCGCGCCCCCAGCGTCATGGTCAATGATCCGTTGACCACTTTCTCTTTACTAAGATCTACCAAGTTATCCCAGCCTTCCATGTCGTCGTCGGTGTTGAATTGGAAGTTGATCGTTGTCAATGTCTTGGGAGGGCGAGGATAGTCGAAGTTGGTCGTAAGTCGCAGTAGAACTCCGTCGCCGGCTGGCAGATTCAGAGCCAGTGTGCGTTCCTTGAGAGTCAGGACCGCGGCTGAACCGTCCCGTGCCGAGATACGTTCCACACTGACCACGTGTGCGGGAAAACTCGCATCGAACTGGACTGGGTTGGCGTAGTCGCGGTTGACGATCATCGCGAACTGGTGTCCGGTTTTGGCCTGAAAAAGGCCGACCATCAGAGGTTTGTCGGATGGGAGCTGCACGATTGTATCCTTCCCGAGAGACCGGGTTCCCGCCGGGATCGTACCCACATGCAGAACCTCCGTGCACGTTGTTGGGAGCAATATGTCGCCCAGTACCTGCGTCTCCCGGTTCAGCTCTTTGAGAATCCCGTAGAGTCGCGTCGGCTTGCCGTCGAGGTCCACGACACCGGTTCTCTCTTCGTTTTCCTGTTTGCGGCCCCAATAGTGCCAGTAGCTGATTCCCTTGGTGCCGTAGGCCAGAGAGGTAAAGACTTGCCAACGCATTTCCGCTGCCGTGGGTACGCGGTATCCCGAGTAGGCGCCCGAGTTGTGGACGTACCACCAGGGGATGCCGGTGCGGACGCTCTCCGCACGCACCAGTTCCATGTTCTCGTAGTAGTCGGGTCTGATGCCACCCTTTTTGAGCAACGCGTAGTGGTCATAGCTGAACAGACGCGGTTTGGTGATCCTCCCGAACCGCGCCAGGTGGTCCTTGTAGTCCGGCGCTCCAAGCTGTTCGGTGTTCGCATAGGTGGGCAGCAGGTTGATGTAGGGCAAATGCGCGGGTGCCTGACGCTCGATCTCCCGGCTGATTTTGCCGAGGGGGCCAAAGAGGAGCGAGCTGGGTTCGTCAAGCAGGTGATAGCCGTAGAGCGCGGGATGATCCCCGTAGTCGCTCACCACCTGGAAAATCCGTTCCCGCCAATCGTCGCCCAGCACCATCAGCGGACCGACGCGGCCGTCCGTGACGATGGCCTTCAGACCGACTTTGGCGCACAGGTCCAGCAATGTGCGGTTTGTCTCGGCGGTGTATCCTCCGGTGGGACCCACGACGTTGAAGTTGCAGTCGCGAAGGGTCTTGTAGTGTTTGAGCGTGTTGTGGGATGGTGGTGGCCCGCGCCAGCACGCAATGGGGAAGACGCCGGGTTCCCAGGGCTTCTGAGCAAGGGAATCGAGGCAACACAAGACTATGCAGATGGCGATGATCCTACGCATGTGATGAAAACTCCCAGTTGCAGGCACTGCAAGAACACGCATGTTTGATAAGGAATCTGGATTCTGACGGTGAAACGAAAGGTAGCATTTGGGTGTCGGGGATGCGAGGGGATGGGCAAGACTTTCCCTATCCAGAAAAATGCGGATGATTCCATCCATGATTTTTGGAGCAGAATACGCGTCAACTTTGTCACTCGAGTAGAAATAGGAAAGGTGAACACCATGGCAGTAGCGAACACACCCTCTCGTGACGAGGCTCTGATGCTCTTGCAGGAGCATGTCTCCGACGAGAAGCTGCAGATCCACGCATTCTGTGTCGAGGGAGTCATGCGATATCTGGCGCGAAAGCATGGCGGAGACGAAGACGAATGGGGATTGGTCGGTCTACTGCACGATATCGACTACCAGCAGTTCCCCCACGAGCACTGCAAACATGTGCGCGAGATCCTAGAGCCGCACGGCTGGCCCGAGGAAATGCTTCGCGCGATTGAAGCGCATGGCTGGGGCATCTGCACGGACGTGGAACCGAAAACGACACTTGAAAAATGCCTCTTCGCCTTCGACGAGCTCACTGGTCTTGTGTACGCCACGGCGCTCGTGCGTCCATCCCGCAGCGTCTTGGACATGAAGGCGAAGTCGGTCAGAAAGAAGTGGAAGGTGAGGAGCTTCGCCGCCGGCGTCAACCGCGAGATCATCCAGCAGGGAGCGGACATGTTGGGACTCGAACTCGACGAGATGTACACGGAGTGCATCATGGGCATGCGCGAAGTGGCC
The DNA here is from genome assembly GCA_023145395.1 of Lentisphaeria bacterium. Taxonomy (GTDB): domain Bacteria; phylum Verrucomicrobiota; class Lentisphaeria; order Oligosphaerales; family Lenti-02; genus JAGLDW01. The sequence goes on from JAGLDW010001205.1 coordinate 7,065, forward strand.
GCCGAAATCGGCCTGGGCGACTCCTGACCCGTCGGCGATCCTAGCCCGAGCTGCCGCGAAAACTCATCGTGGGGAGGGTGGAGGGGAAGACGAAGGTGGAGGGTGGAGGATGTCCAGACCGTGTCCCCGTTGACGGGCACCGGCTCGTCAGACCCTCGCCCTCCATGGGACAGCGGATG
>JAGLDW010001206.1 GCA_023145395.1 Lentisphaeria bacterium
ATGGGACAGCGGATGTGCGGTGCGAAAGGAACACGGGGAAAGACAGTGTAGATTCATGCTGGTTGGCCTCGGCTTTGCTTCCACTGGAATGAGAGAAACATCATGAATATGCGGAACGCCCCAGTCATCCTGTTCTTTGCCTGTGCGACAGCGGTCCTGGCAATCGATTGGCACCACCCGCTCTACCTTGATCGCGGGGGATTCTGGCGGAAGCGAATCGCCGTAAGCGTGGTCAACAACGGCGAGGAGGTGGCAGGCAGTCCAGTCTCCCTCGCCGTCGGATCGAAACCTGGCCAGGCCAACCTTGCAGATGTGGATCTCAACGCGCTTCGAGTGACCAACGCCGATGGACTCGAAATGCTGTACGGGGTGATGAACTCCGACGGCGAGCCCGTTCAGCGCGGCCCAGCGCCAGTAGGCGGCAGGATCACCATTCCCGTCGAGTGCCCCGCCCACACAACCGCGATCTACTACATCTACTTCGACAATCCCCGTGCCTGGGGGGTGCCACACTTCCTTCCCAGCTCCTCGGGTGGCGATCTAAATGGAGATTTCGAGAAGGGGAAGGGGAAATTGCCCGCTGGATGGGGTGAAAAAAGCACTGACGAAAACCACCGCAACGACTGGGTCGAGGAGAACCCCCACTCCGGGAGCAAGTGTGTGAAGACCATGGTCGCTGCGGATGCGCCGGGAAACTGGGTCGCGGTCTACCGTCCTCGCATGGCGATCACGGGGGGTGCAAAATACGTCATCAAGGCCTGGGTCCGAGCAAAAGATGCAAAGGGAATGGTCGGCTGGTTCCTCCATGTGGGAACACCGGCAAAGCCCATGATGTTGGGACCTATCGAGAAAACCGGCGAAGGCACGTACGACTGGCGTGAGGTCGTTTTCGAGTTCACGGCTCCGGAAGACGCCACGATTCTCACCATGGGAACCGTGCTCAACGGCACGGGAACGGCGTGGTTCGACAGCGTGAGTATCGAGTGCGACACCGAGGTCGCGCTCACAGCCAGTGCAGGAACGGTCGAAAACTGTCCCCTCCGCATCGAGGAACCTACCTCCGAGTGGGAAGTGCAGGCGAAAGGCTGGAACCGACGGCTCGCACTGCAGGCGACGAATCCAACTGCGGGCAAGCAAGAAGAGATTCTCGTGCACGCTGATGTGGCACAAGCACTGCGGGGCGTGCTCGTCGCAGAACGGCTGCGGGTGGTCGCGAACGGCCAGGTCGTACCCACGTGTCTGCTCGACGGAAAACTTCTCTTTGCAGCGGCGATCCCTCCACACACCATTCGCACCTTCTGGCTCTACATCGCCGACAGCGCGAACTCGGCCGTGGGTGGCGTGGTTCGCCTTGGGAGCGAGATCCCCTCCGACCAGGTCTTCGTCCCCAAGACCGAGCGGACCTCTCCCAAGGCGTATGCCGCATTGCTCGCATCCCCCGCCAATCTCGTCAAGAATCCCAGTTTTGAAAAAGGGGATACGCTTCCGGATCAGTGGCCCGGCACTGCGGAAGGCGAAAATGCCCGCGGAGTTCGCTATGGTTTTGGCACGCCGAGCGCCTTTGGCACACGCTGCGCCGGCCTTATCGTGCCGCATGACAGCGGCAAGGACTGGGTGGGCTGGCGGCAGAGCGTGCCGGTCAAACCAGGCCATTCCTATCTTGTCGCCTGCTGGATCCGCACAAGGGACATCCGCAACGGCAACGTCAGACTGTATGCGCACCGCCGCCGAGCCGACGACCAGTTGTGCGCCGAGTCTCCCCATATCTCGTCCCCAACCGACCTCTCGGGGGATACCAAGTGGACGCTGTGCAGCACAGTCACCACCATGCCTGAGGACGGCGAGATTCTTCAGGTCCATCTCACCATGAACGCCACGGGAACCGTTCTGCACGACGGTGTCCTGGTCGCCGAAGTTCTCGACGCCATACCGGGGCGGATCGAATCCAGAGCCGACCAGGGGCGGCAGTTCGCGGCCTGGTCCGTGCATCCGGTCATCAAGGTTTTCCGCGAGGATCTTCCCCCTGAGACCACAGCGCCATTTGCCGTGCACCTGGCACGCAACGAGCAGGAACCTCTGCAAATCGCCCTGCGCAGTTCGCAACCGTCAGCCGAAGTGGGCATCGTGGTGGATGCTCCCAGACATGCCTCTGGCGCACGACTGGCCGCGCCCGAGATCGGTGTGGTCGGCTATGTCCCCATCGACCACAAGACCAGCTATTATCGTTCCGAGACTCCCGCCTGGCACCGCAAGACACCACAACGCGGCGGCTCTTGCGATGGATGGCCTGGCTGGTGGCCCGACCCGATTCTGCCCAAGAAAACCTTTGATTTGGCGGCAAACCAGACCCAACCCATCTGGCTGACCTTCGAAACGGCGGCAGACACCAAGCCGGGTCTCTATCGAGGCACAATCCGTCTGCTCAGCAACGGGAAGTCGCTGGCTTCTTTCCCCTACCAAGTCACCGTCTGGGATTTCGCACTTCCGCAAACCCATAGCCTCGCCGCCATCTACGATGTCCGCAGCCGCGGCACGTGGTGGCAGGAAGAGGGGTTGACGAACCAGAAGTTGCGCGAGCGCACCATGCGCTTCCTGGCGCGAAAGAAGCTTTGCGCCAATCGCCCCCAGGCTCAACCAGTCTTCAAGCGCGATGGCGAACGCATCACCGCCGACTTTGAGCGCTACGACGAGGCCATGGCGCTTTTCTTCGACGAGCTCAAGTTCGCCAAAGCCTACACACCCGGCTTCTTCTACCTCTTCGGCTGGGCTCACCTACCCCAAAAATGCCTAGGCGAGCAACCCTACGAAGGAGAATATCCCTACGAGGGTGTCGATCGGTCCAAGCTGCGTCCGGAGTACAAGCGCATCTACCAGGAATGCCTGCGCACCTACTGGGATCACATGAAAGAGAAAGGCTGGGCGGAAAAGCTTGTCCTCTACATCTCCGACGAACCTCATTTCAACCAGGAGGAAGTCCGAGTCCAGATGAAAGCGCTCTGCGACATGATTCACGAGGTCGATAGGAAAATTCCCATCTACTCCAGCACTTGGCGGCACTGCCCCGAGTGGAACGGCTACCTCGATGTCTGGGGCGTGGGTTCGTACGGTTGCTTCCCAATCGACGAACTCGCTGCACGCAAGGCCGCTGGAGATCGCATGTGGTTCACCACGGACGGACAGATGTGCACGGACACCCCGTACTGCGCCATCGAGCGACTCCTCCCCTACTACTGCTTCAAGTACGACGTCGAAGCCTATGAGTTCTGGGGTGTGGACTGGCTCACCTACAATCCCTACGAGTTTGGCTGGCATAGCTACATCGCGCAGTCCAGCGGCCCCGGATCGAACTTTTTCGTGCGCTATCCCAACGGCGATGGCTACCTCATCTATCCTGGCAGGATCGCCGGCTTCGACGGTATTGTCAGCAGCATTCGCCTCGAAGCTGCACGTGATGGAGTCGAAGACTACGAATCCTTCACCATCCTCCAGAAACTCGCGGATGAGAGGGACGACACGCAGGCGAAAGCCGTGCTCGACGAGGTCCGTTCGTTCGTGGACATTCCGAACGCCGGCGGGCGTCACTCCTCCCGCATTCTCCCCGAACCAGAACGCATTTCACTCCTCCGTCACAAAGTCGCCCAAGCCATCCTCCGCCTCCAGTGAGATGCTGATGCCGCAGATTGTGGTTCGGCGCGGCCCGCGCCGAGAGTCTTTCGGGACGAGCCGTCCCGAACCACTATCCTTCCTTTCGCTCGCAGATGGGAAATTGCCGCCGGACAAGATAGAGTTTGTCATCTTGGGATTCATCAACTCTGGAGCCTTGCCAATGATCACGGCCAAAGATCGAGACCGACTCCGCAGCGTCGCCGCCGACTACGCGGCCATTGCCAACAGTGACGAAATGAATGCCCGCCGTACGATCTGGCGCCAGAGCAATCAGCTCGAAAAACGGACCGTGCCATTTCAGATCGAGGACAACGGGACCTTTTTCGCGGATCTGACTCCAATACCGCAGTGCGAGGACGCGTTTGCGCGGGGGCTCGAGCAGGGCATGCTTCGCGCCATCAGCAACTACACGCTGATCGACGACGACCGTGTCTTTCCCCCCTATTGCGGTATCAACTGGATCATCGGTCGACCAAACATCTGTCCTGACTTGCAGCTCACGCATGCGGCGGACGCAACGGGCCGCATGCTTGGGTACGAGAGCAATACGCCATTGGCAGATCTGGAAACTGGTCTGGAAAAACTGCGGCGCGCCCCGTTCACCATCGACCGAGACGGGACGTATCGGCACCTTGAACTGGCCGAGGAATGGATCGGCGATCTGCTCCCCGTCAAGATCGTCAACGGAACCACGCTCTACGCAGGTACAGGCATGGCGGGGAAGGTCGTCTTGATGATGGGAATGGACAAATTCTACATGGCCATGATCGATCAGCCCGGCAACGTTCATCGCCTGTTCGAGTTCCTGGCGACCGAGGGCAGCGACTTCCTCGACTGGCTGGAAGCGGAAGACCTGATAAAGCCGAACAGCGGCGAATACTGTGTCGGGTCCGGAAGCTGCGGATTAACCGACGAACTGCCGCGCCGCGAGATCAAGAGTGGTGAGAGGATGCTGGCGAAGGACTGCTGGGCCTTCCAGGAGGCGCAGGAAGCGGTCGGAATCTCGGCGGAGATGTACGCGGAATTCATCCATCCCTACCAACGCCGCACCGGCGACCGCTATGGGCTTCTCTACTATGGGTGCTGCGAGCCGGTGCATGAGCACTGGCCGATCATCAAGAACTTCAAGAACCTGCGCAAAATCACGGTTTCCCCATGGTGCGACCAAGCGTCCATCGCGGAGTCGGTCGGCCGGGATCTGGTGCTGTCGCGTAAACCGCAACCACTAAAGCTATGCGGCGAGACCTTTCGGCCGACGGAGTTCGAAGACGACATTCGCGAGACGCTAGACATCGCCAGCGACAACTTCGTCGAGCTGATCTTCCGCGACACCTGCACGCTCTGTGGCGACATGAAGGACCGGCTGGGCGAAGCATGCGGCATCCTTCGCCGACTGATCGGCCGACCACGCTGAGACCCCCCCGGACCGCCGCGCCCTGCGAACTCCGC
>JAGLDW010001207.1 GCA_023145395.1 Lentisphaeria bacterium
GCCATTGCGGTGCTCAAGAAGGGGGAAGATGCCCAGCGTGTGAATGCGTTGCTACGCGAGGCGGCGGCGGCACTCGCCCCGAGTGCTACGACAGCAGAGCTGGAGAAGACCCGCGAGAGCTTGTCGAAGGCGGAGAACGCGCTCACGGACGAACTCACCGACCTGAGAACCCGCTTCGCCAACCTGAACGAGGAGAAGCGCAGGCTGTCCAAGGACGAAGCCAAGGAATTAGAACACGAGATCGAGCGGATTTCCGACCGGCGGGAGACGCTGGTGGAGCGCCGGGACGAAGTGGCCCGCGACCTGGAGCGGAACACACGGCAGTTGGAGGCGACCGAGCGGGTGGCGAGCACGGCAGCTCGACTGAATGCCCTGGCCGAGGGAACCGAAGGGCAGACGACGGTGCCCGAACTGAAGGAGATTCTGACGGGTTACACCGATTTCGACGCCTCCCTGCGACGTTATTTCCTCGGTGATGTCCCGTGGGGAGTCTGGGTGCGTCCGCTGATGCACTGGGGGGTGTTGATCGGACTCACCTACATGGTTTTGATGACCTTCAACGTGCTGATTTTCCGCCAGTGGGCGTACAACGAAAAGCTGATTTTCCCGCTGGCCGAGTTGCCCGAGATTCTCGCGGGGGCGGACACTGACGGTCCGCATGACGTTCCCGAGGTGTTCCGCAGCGGCCTGTTCTGGGTGGGTTTCTCGATCTCCGCATTCGTGATGGGATACAACCTGCTCTGCAAAACGGGCATTGCTCCCGGCCTCCCACCTCTGGACCTCAACAACTCCTGGGCGCCATACATCCGCAACAGCATGTTCAAAGGGCTGCTGTGGGGGGCGAAGTCCGCCGTCTTCTTCACCATGATCGGGGTTGCGTTCCTGATTCCGAAAAAGGTGTCGTTCTCGCTCTGGTTCTTCCACATTCTCTACATGGTTCAGATTCTGGTTCTCGTCGGCTTTGGATATGGGCAGAACGAATCCTCCTTTCCGCACGAGTGGTGGTACACGCTGAATTTCCGCACAGCCGAGGGGGGAGGCGCATTGCTCGTCTTCGCCTCGCTGGTGATGTGGAAATGCCGGCGCTTCCTCTTCTGCGCCTGGAATCCGTCCGCGCTGGGGGACATGGGGCAGGACGAGCGGCGCGAACTGCTGATCTCCTCCTGGCTGTTCCTGACCGGATCGCTGGGCGTTGTTCTGATGCTGTGGCGGGGGCTTGGCGTAAATCTGTTCTACGCCGTGTTTGGCTACGCGGTGATCATGGTGATCACGATTGGGCTCGTGCGGGCGGTGGCCGAGGGCGGCGTGCTGGGGTTTCAGGCCTGGGTGAGCCCATTCCATTTTATCCGACACGTGCTTGGCTTCGACAAGGCGGCGGGCGATCCCTCGCTGTTCGCCCCGCTGATGGTCTACTACTCCATCATGTTCCTGGACATCAAGACCTTCATCGCACCCGCCATGGCGAACGGTCTGAAAGTGCGCGACGACCTGAAGATGGCACGCGGCCGCTACCACTTCGCGGTGGCTCTCGGCATTTCCGTCGCCTGTGTCGTGGCCATCGCGACGGCTGTGATGATGTGCTACTCAGGCGGTGCCGATGCCATGCACAATTGGTTCTACACGAGCTTCCCGCGGTCCCTGTTCGCGCGTATCGCGGACATCTCGAAAGTACCCCCCACGGCAACAGCCGGCGGACGGTTCTGGCTGGTGGCGGGCGGAGTGATGATGGCAGGCCTGCTGTATTTCCGCCAAAGTTTCTTCTGGCTGCCGCACCCGATCGGGTTCATCATGCTGGTCAATCCGCTCATGCGGACCTACTGGTTCTCGATCATGCTGGGTTGGCTCGCCAAGCACCTGGTGACCAAATACGGCAACAAGGACACCTACGGGCGGGTCCGATATGGCTTCATCGGGTTGATTCTCGGTGAACTCACCATCGTGGCTGTGGCCATGATCCTCTCACTGATGATGAAGAGAAACCTCGGCATCGACCTGAACAGACACTGAGCAAGCGAATAGTCGCAATTCGAGACCTCCATAATGAGTGATTCGCGCAGCATACCGGAACAAGGATCGGTGCCCTGGAGCACCGCCTTCGCCGTGAGCTGGAGCAGCGTCAGACGACGTTTCTTCCGTTCGCTCGTGGCCATGGCCGGCGTGGTCATGGCCATCGCCCTGCTGACCTACATGCAGGTGATGAACAACATCACAAAAGCACTTGTGGCGGCGAACGACACCATCCTGAACGTGCGCCTTCAGGAGGCTGGGGTGGACATCTACGCAGCCGATTCGGGCGACCGCATGATGATGCTGCTCATCACCCTTTCGCTGATGGCCTGCCTGGTGGGAATCCTCAACAGCATGCTGATGAGCGTGACCGAGCGCATCAAGGAAATTGGCACCCTCAAATGCCTTGGGGCGCTGGATTCATTCATCGTGCGAATCTATTTCATCGAGTCCTCTCTTCAGGGGGTTTGCGGCACATTGCTCGGCATGGTGGGGGGACTGACCGTGGCGGTGGTCATGGCCTTCGCGAACTACAACGTCTACGTCTTTCACTTCTTCCCCTTCATGGCCGCCGCCAAGTCCTCCGTCGTGTCCGTCCTGATCGGCTCGCTGCTGTCCGTGGCGGCATCCATCCTGCCAGCGTATTTGGCCGCCAAGAAACAACCCGTGGACGCGATGAGGGTTGAGGAATGAACGACTCCGATATCATCATCGAGACAGACGGCGTGACCAAGGTCTACGACATGGGCGTGGAAAAGGTCCATGCCCTGCGCGGAATCTCCCTGAAGGTGCGCCGGGGCGAGTACTTGTCGATCCTCGGCCCCTCCGGATCCGGAAAATCGACGCTGTTCAACATGATCGGCGGCCTGGACGAGCCCACCGAGGGGGATGTGGTGCTGGATGGATACCACCTGAGCGAACTAAACCAGAAACAGCTTGCCTGGGTTCGCTGCCGCAAAATGGGCTACATCTTCCAGTCCTTCAACCTCATTCCCAGTATGACCGCGCTGGAAAACGTGGCGATCCCCCGCATCTTCGCCGGCGAGACGCCCAGCCAGGCGCGCGAAGCCGCCGCCGAAATCCTCACCGAAGTCGGTCTCGGGCATCGCCTTGACCATATTCCCGCCGAAGTCTCCGGAGGACAGCAGCAGCGCATCGCCATCGCGCGCGCCCTGGTGAATCGACCCTCGATCATTCTGGCGGATGAACCTACTGGAAACCTCGATCTGCACACAGGTGAGGAGATCATTTCTCTGCTTGGCGAGATGAATGTCAAACTCGGCATCACCATCATCACAGCCACCCACGACATGAAGATGCTCAGCGCCTCCGACACGGTCGTCTGGATCAAGGACGGCAATGTGGACCGGCTCGCGCGCAAGGGCGAATTCGAAATCGAGGTCGGCACCATCGACGGCGACGAACTCGCGTAGACGCCACACCTATCGAATCACGCGAATCCGAGTTCCCGCAGCATCGGCGACACGCACTCCAGAAATGGTGAAGAGGCGCTGCTCGTCCACCTTCACGGCCACTGGCGCGGCATCTCCAACCCGCACCGAAAGCGTCTCTCCGGGCTTCGCGGCGAAACGCTGTAGACGGCGGGGAGTGACATCCACGGTGACGGGGTAGACCATGTCGGGATGGGCGGCGGTCACGGTCAACGCATACTCGTCCGCTGTGTCCTTCAAGTTCGCCCAGCCGAGTCCGCGGTTGATCCAGCCGATGAGATCCCCATCCTTCGCGTCCCCGTTGCCGTAGTCCTTGTCATCCGAGCAATTCGTGAACACGGGATAGCTCTCGTTCAAGCGGTACTTGTAGATGATGCTTCCCCACTTCAGCGCATCGGACGGGCACTCGCGCCGCATGCCATGCTGTCCATTGTTCCAGTAGACGGCAAAGGCTTGGCGCGCCTTGGCGGCCGCCGCGTAGAACGGTGGGTTGTTCTCCCACGGAATCGAGCCATCCTTGCGGCCGTTGCAGGCGAAGATCGGTGGCGTCGCCACTGTGGCGTTCAGCATGTTGCGCTCGCCGTTCATGTAGTCCAGCACGGGGATGCCATCATCCGTGACCACCTTGCGATCCTTGAGAGTGCCAATCATGCACTCGATGCGCCAGGCGCTGCCCGTGCCGGGTCGCGTGCACGAGTAGACAGGCACGTTCGCATACGCTGCGGCGAAGACTTCGGGAAAATGCATCACCATAGCCACGGTGCCCGATCCGCCCATGGAGCCACCCGTGATGTAGGTCTGATTCGGATCGGTGCCCAAGTAGTTCTGCGCCCACTTCACCAAGGCGAGCAGATAGCGTTCGGTATAATTCGGCACCACGGCCTCCGGCGTGTCCGTGGTCTCGGTGATTCCGCTGTGATAGCCGTACCACCATGTGTTGATGGCGGGGCAGTGGTCGCGCGCATCGCGGGACTCCGTGACGGCACGACCGATCCACACCCGGTCCAGGGGAGTCACGGTGATCATATCCTTCGACACCGTGAGGCGGAACTTGAACGCCAGGCTCGCGCGCCAGCCTTGATCCGCATCGCCAAACCACAGGCAATTGGTTACGCTATGCCGTTTGCCTGCGGTGGCACCGCCACCGCGACCGTGAAGCACCAGCCGAAGCGGACGCCCCTCGCACGAACCGCGTGCGGGCAGTTGCCCCTTGCCCTGCCACACAGGAAGAGACTGCTCCACCCGCCCCGTGACAGGCGCCCCGAGCGTGTTGGCACCCGGCGTCAGCGTTGTCCCCTCCCCTGTCCCCGCATCCGCAACCGTGACGGCATAGTACTGCGGACCGACTGTCCGTGCGGTCACCGTGTGGACGAAAAGGCCTCCCGATGGATCGAGTGGTGCTTGCCCGGTGCGAATGACGAATCCAACCGGAGGATCATTGGGCGTGCCCTTTTCGAAGGAGGCGGGGTCCTGCCACCAGTCACGAGCGCTGCCGGGGCGAATGCCCTTCGCAAGCAACTGCGCCGATTTCACGTCCGCCGTGGACACAATGGGTTTTGCCGAGCAGTGGACCGAAAGTCTCACGTCCCCTGCAAGATGCGCTTCGCGCCAGGTCAGAAACACTTGGCCAGCCCGGAATTCCCCTCGGATGCCGCTCACTGCCAAACCAGCGCCCTGCGCGCACATTGCCATCGCTGTCATCGCCATCGCACACACTCCCAAACGAAAAAATCGATTCATCGCCACCATCTCCAGCTTTTGCCCGTCAACAGAAGAGCTCTGTAGAATCCTACGCGAACTGCATCTAATCTACTACGTGAATCCGTGACGGGCGAGACGAAAAGGGCTCCGAAATCAGGCGTTGCCTGTTTGGCCGGAGTATGTTTTATCGTCTGTCCGCTTTTCTTGTCTATTGTGGCGGTTCCAGGTTCTGCTTTGAC
>JAGLDW010001208.1 GCA_023145395.1 Lentisphaeria bacterium
CTGTCCGAAGGGGGTGCTGTTCATCGGCAAGGCGCTGAACCAGCGGGGCTACACCCACGTCGAGTACAAGGGCGAGGGTTGCACTGGCTGCGGAAATTGTTTCTACGCCTGTCCCGAGCCGCACACCATCAAGGTTCATACCGGGCGCAGAGACAAGCTCCAGGACTCTCGGAGGCCGCAATGCCCGCAAAGCTGATCAAAGGCAACGACGCAGTCTGCGTTGGCGCATTGTATGCCGGTTGCGACTGCTTCTTTGGCTACCCCATCACTCCCGCGAGTGAGATTCTGCACGCCGCATCCCACTACTTCCCCGCCCTGGGGCGCAAGTTCGTGCAGGCCGAGAGTGAAGAGGCCGCCATCAACATGGTCTACGGCGCGGCGGCGGCGGGCCACCGGGCCATGACGGCCTCCAGCGGTCCGGGCATCAGTCTCATGCAGGAGGCCATCTCCTATTGCGCCGGCTCGCTGCTCCCCTGCGTGATCGTGAATATTCAACGGGCCGGTCCCGGTCTGGGCAACATCGGTCCCGAGCAGGGAGACTACAACCAGGCGGTGAAGGGGGGTGGACACGGCAATTTCCACAACATTGTCCTCGCACCCAACTCCGTGCAGGAAATGTGCGATCTGACCGCCCACGCCTTTGACTTGGCGGACAGGTACCGCGGGCCGGTGATCATCCTGGCCGACGCGGTTCTCGGACAGATGATCGAGCCGCTCGCCTACCCAAAAACGGCTGTCAAGCATGAGATTGACACGAGCTGGGCCGTCGCCGGCACGCGCGAGACCAAGGGCAATCTCATCACATCCATCTTTCTCGATTTCGCCGAGCTTGAGGAGTTCAACTGGACGCTTCAGGAGAAATATGCACGGATCGAGCGGGACGAACGCCAGTCCGAGGCGTTTGCCTGCGAGGATGCGGACATCGTTCTGGTCGCCTACGGCATCAGCAGCCGCATTGCCCGCAGCGCGGTGGACGCGGCGCGGGCCAGGGGGCAGAAGGTTGGGCTTCTCCGTCCCCTCACGCTGTTTCCCTTCCCCGCCCCCGAACTGCGGGCGCTGGCGGAACGCAACATCGCCTTTGTCTCCGTCGAGATGAGCAACGGGCAACTGCGCGACGACATCCGCCTGGCCATCGAACACGCCCGCCCGGTCGAGCTTGTCAGCCGACTGGGCGGCAATCTGATCACACGGGAAGAGATTCTTGACAAAATCGACGCCCTCGACGGCCGGGGAGTCCGCCCATGAGCGAGAAGGTGATCCAGACAAAGGGCATCTACGACGAGTTCCCGCGCAAGAAGGGGACTGCGCCCACGGCTACGCACTACTGCCCCGGCTGCGGACACGGGATCCTGCACAAGCTCATCGGCGAGGCGCTGGAGGATCTGGGCATCCGCGCCCGCGCGGTGTTCATCAGTCCAGTGGGTTGCGCCGTGTTCGCCTACTACTACATGGACTGTGGCAATATCCAGACTGCCCATGGGCGTGCCCCCGCCGCAGGCACAGGCCTGTCGCGCGCCCGGGACAACGCGGTCATCGTCTCGTACCAGGGAGACGGCGATCTGGCATCCATCGGCCTCAATGAGACACTGCAGGCGGCCAACCGCGGCGAGAAAATGGTCATCTTCTTCCTCAACAACACGGTCTACGGCATGACCGGAGGGCAAATGGCGCCCACCACCCTCGTGGGCGAGAAGACCACCACCTGCCCCGACGGGCGCGACCCGCGCTCCACCGGCTACCCACTGCATATGTGCGAGCTAATCGACAATCTCAAGGCACCCGTCTTTATCTCCCGGGTGGCGATCAGCGACATCAAGAACATCCGCAAGGCGCGTGCGGCGGTGCGCAGGGCGCTCGAGGTCCAGCGGGACGGCAAGGGATACGCCTTCGTCGAAGTGCTCCTCGCCTGCACCACCAACCTGCGCATGACCCCGGTGCAGAGCAACGACTTCGTGAACAACGAAATGGCGGCGGAATTCCCGCTGGGGACCTTCCGCGACAGAACAGCGGAGGCCGAACCGTATGCGCGCCCCGTCAGCGACTTCTCCAAAGAGGGGCTGGACACACTGTTCGAGATTGATGCCGTGCAACACACCGAGATGGCGCCGGCGCCTTTTGATGGGGAAGTGCGTGTGAAATGCGCCGGTTTCGGAGGTCAGGGCGTCCTCAGCCTTGGCATCATGCTGACACAGGCTGCGCATGCGGCCAACCGTCAAGTCTCCTGGTTCCCGTCCTACGGCCCGGAGCAGCGCGGCGGCACGGCCAACTGCTCGGTCGTGGTGTCTGACGGCACCATTGGCTCGCCGGTGGTGGGGGAGCCCGATTTGCTCGTCGCCATGAACGAGCCCTCCTTCGAGAAATTCGCGAGCACGGTCAAGCCCGGGGGGATGATCCTCTACGACTCCAGCATCGGGGAGATGTCCGTGCCGGAAGGCATTCGTGCGGTGCCGATCCCGGCCCTGGATCTTGCCAGCGAGGCAGGCAACCCCAAAGCCGCCAACACGCTGATGTTCGGAGTCATGATGCAGCTCGGCATCACTGGGCTCCCCCCCGAGGCATTCGAGCTTGCGGTGGCCGAGAACTTCGCCAAGAAGCCGAAGCTGATCGCCCCAAACATCGAAATTCTCAAGCTCGGCGCCCGTGAAGCTGCGAAGCGAATCGGCTGACGCTCCGAGCATTCCAGGAGAACTCGTCAGCCCGCGCTAGCATAGATCATTCAGGCGAGGCCCGCCGCGAAAAGGCAGGACAGGGGAACGTGACCGGTAGTCCGTGATCGGTGATTCGTGACCCCGATGACCGATGACCGATGACGGGTCGCGAAAACTTTTTCGCGGCGGATCAAGTTGGAGAAGCCACCATGCTCCAGATCATGTTGACAGATCACTGCAACCAGTCTTGCGCGTATTGCTTCGCCAAGGAGAAGCTTACCCACGCCACCAGGACCGAGCTGACTCTGGACGACTTGGACTATCTGATCAACCTGCACCGGGCCTGGGGGATCCAGCATATGTCGCTCGCGGGTGGCGAACCCACCTTGCACAGCCAGTTCGAGGAGGTGATCGAGCGTATCGAAGCCGCCGAAGTTCCGTTCGTGCACCTCTTCACCAATGGACAGATGCCCCGCAGGCGGGCCGATTTTCTCGCGCGCTGGGAGAATCTCACGTTTCTGGTCAACCACAGTCCCCGGGAGACGTATGCACCGGCCGCCTGGGAGAACCACGAGTACTTTCTGGGCGCGTGCTCGACCACGTGCATGCGGATGTCCATCGGGACCACCATCTACGAGCCCGAGCCAGAACTGGACTTCCTGCATGAGGCCGCAGTGCGCCACGGCTTGTCCGTGGTGCGCCTGGGTCTGGCGCATCCGATCTACTACAATCACGGCGAGGTCGTCAACCAGTTCCTCTCACTGGAGGATTGCCGGGTCTGTGCGGAGTCGGTCGTGGCATTCGCCGAGCGTTGCGCGTCCGACAGCATCCACATGCTGTTCGACTGCCATTTCCCCCTCTGCATGTTCACTCCGGAGCAGTTTGCACGACTGCATGCGGCCCAGCCGGACAACCTCCCTTGTTTCGATCTTGACTGTTGTCAGCAGATCACAATCAAACCGAACCTGGCGGTGTTCGCCTGTTTCGCGACGGGCGCCTTGTTCCACCAGCGGACTCTGCGGGAGTTCTCGACTCAGGACGAGCTACAGGACTACTTCGCAGAAGCCTTCGAGCTGTTTGAGGCAGCGCCGGGATACGACGTGTGCGAGACCTGTGAAGCCTTTCGGCGAGAGTGCTCCGGCGGATGTCTTGGACAGAAGCTTGTGAACTTCCCCGCCCCCCCGGAGTATGTCGAAAAACAAATGGCCATGGACGGCGGAGGCACGTGAAGAAACGCACGATTGCGGGACGATCCTCCTGATCGGGCCTGTCCTTCACGGCCCAATGCCATGAAGTTTCTATCCGTATGCGCCTTGGGTCGGTCCGCCGGGCCCCATTGCACCTACTTTCTCCGCTT
>JAGLDW010001209.1 GCA_023145395.1 Lentisphaeria bacterium
CACGCGAGAAACTTCATGGCATTGCTTCACGACCCCCATGCCGCCTCCATGGATGAAGGGAATGGCCGCCATTCCGGTTTTCTTGCCGACGAGCCGCAACCACATGAATACCGGCGCAGTCCCACTCTCTGCGGTTCGCCGGTCAGAGAGTCAGCCTCCGTAGAACGAATAGGCACGGTCGATTCGTTCGCGGGGCTCTCTCCCCCGGATGTGCTCGCGAGCGTGTTCGTAGATTCTCTCCACGCATTCCGGATCATGCAGGTCCGTGCTGGCGATCTCCATCATCAGCGTGTAGGCCCTGCATTCGTCCGGGTACTCGGCGACCACATCCTCAAGCTCACTCATCGCTTCACCAAAGGCGTTTTCCAGGCGAAGCGCCTCGATGGGACCGTACATCACCTGTGGGCGCGAGAAACGTCGGTTGGGCACGATCAGCCCCGCCAGCGCCTCGCCGCAGACACCGGCCAGTGTGGGGAGAAGGAACAGGAAGCCGACGAGCAGAAACGGAAGGGCCATCAAGAAGGCGAACGCGACCACAGTGCCGCTCTTGCCAGCGACCAGGGGCAGACCGATAATGACCCCCGCAATGGAAAAGCAGACAACGGTTACGGGGATGCGCACTCCCGCCGGAATCGCAAGCAACACGGTACCTGGTCTGTATCCGAATGGCATTGCTGGTCACGCCTCCATGCAAGAGAATAGCGAGTGGCTGAGCGACACTCTACCATAGTGACTGGTGGCATGGCGCGCAAAGATGCGGCTTGCCCAACGGTTCAGCCAGGTCCAGCCTCCCAGGGGGGAGGAAGAGGACCGCAGAATAGCCGCCCACGAGAACGAGACTGGGCGTGGTAGCCCGTGAGCATCTGCGGCTGGAAAAACCGCTACGGAAGACTACAGTAAAGCTCTCATATTTTTGCATTCCTACCAGGACACAGGCTGGGAAGCGGGTTAAACCCATTAGGACAAGGTGTTATGGCAGAAGAACTTCAAGCACTGCTGGACCGGATCAAGACTGAGGGTCTCGAGAAAGCCGAAGAGCAGAAGTCGATGCTGCTTGCCGACGCGCAGGCCGAGGCGGCTCGGCTGGTGACGGACGCGCAGGCCGAGGCGACGAGAATCAAGACGGAGGCCGAGCGTGAAGCGGGCTTGTTGCAGGAGAAGGGGGAGCAGGCGCTTGCGCAGGCTGCAAGAGACGTGCTTCTCTCTCTAAAAGACCAACTTCAAACGCGTATCGCCACCGTTGCCAAATCCCTTGTCGGCGAAGTGCTTGCCGCAGATGAAATCGCCCAGGCTCTACTGGCAGTCATCGAGGCCTATGCCGCCTCGAACGGCGAAGTGCAGCAGGTCCAGCTTTTGGTCAAACCAGAGCAGCTTGACGAGATTGACCAAGCTCTGAAGGGGCGTCTCGCGGACGAACTGCAGCGCAACACCGAACTGAAGCCCGTTCCTGGAATGACGGGCGGCTTTCGGCTCGTGTTCAATGGGCAGGACGTCATGTACGACTTCTCGGACGAGGCGCTGGCGGAAGCACTTGCCGCATACCTCAATCCCAGGCTCGCGGCCTTGCTGCTGGCCGATCAGGGCTAGGTCACCAGTTCATGAGCCAGCAGTACTACTACCTTGTCAGCTCTCTTCCCCTAGTACAGCTCGGGGAGCGTCCCACCTTGTCCTCGGAGCAGTTTCTTGAGATGTGCGTGGGCGAAGTGAGCGAAGAAGAGCTGGCGACACTGCGCGAGATGGAACTCGTGCCGCGCGGCGGCGAGGGCGGCTCTGTGGTGGAGAGCGCCTGGAGCGAATGGGACACCTGTATCCGCAATGAGCTTGTCCGGCATCGGGCGGGAGAACTTGGGGTTGATGTCGAGGGGCATATGCGCGACGAGAACGATGTATTCCCGACCGACCGCAAGCAACTTGAAGAAGTGCTCGCCATGGGGGACCCCGCCGCACGCGAGAGAGCACTTGATGATCTCCGCTGGCGTCGGCTTGATGATCTTGAGACAGGGCATCCCTTCGATTTTGGAGCCTTGGTTCTGTTCCGTCTGCGCTTGTTGCTGGCGGAAAAATGGGCAGAGCAGGACCGGGAGCGCGGAGTGCGCAACCTGGGACGTTTGATCGAAGACGGGCTTCAGCAGGCGGGCGAGCGTCGCATTGCTGGCGAGAAGCAGGCCGTCTAAACGTAGAATCCTTTAGGAATAGTCATGAGCGAAACCACGAAGACAGGCCGTGTCGTCAGCATCAACGGCAACATGGTCAGCGTCGCATTCGACACCAGCGTCATCCAGAACGAGGTGGCGTACGTCATCCTCGGGGACATCCGACTCAAGAGCGAAGTGATTCGCGTGCGTGGGTCCGAAGCGGATTTGCAGGTGTTTGAGGACACGAGTGGAATCAAGGTGGGCACCCCCGTCGAGTTCAGCGGCGACATGCTCAGCGTCGAACTTGCACCGGGCCTGTTGACCCAGGTGTTCGATGGATTGCAGAACCCCCTGCCGAAACTCGCCGAAGAGACCGGACTGTTCCTCAAACGAGGCACCTACATCTATCCGCTCGACACCGAGCGGACTTGGGCATACACACCTGCCGCCAAGGTGGGCGACACCCTGGTAGCGGGCGAGAAGGTGGGCAGTGTGCCGGAGGGCATCTTCGAGCACCGCATCATGATTCCCTTCTTCTGGCCTGGGGAATGGCAAATCACCTGGATCTGCGAGCCCGGCGAGATGACCATCCGCGAAACGGTCGCCAAAGCCAGCAACGGCACCGAGGAGCGAGATATCACCATGGTCCAGAAGTGGCCGGTGAAGATTCCGATCACATGCTATGCCGAGCGTCTGCTCCCCGTGCAGCCTCTGGCGACGCAGTTCCGGATCATCGATGGATTCTTCCCCATTGCCAAGGGCGGAACCTTCTGCACGCCCGGACCATTTGGCGCGGGCAAGACGGTTCTGCAGCACATTCTTAGCCGCTACTCCGAAGTGGACATCGTGATTGTGGCCGCGTGCGGAGAACGCGCCGGCGAGGTCGTCGAAGTCCTGCGTGAGTTCCCGCATCTCGAGGATCCCCGCACGGGTCGCACCCTCATGGACCGCACCATCATCATCTGCAACACCAGCTCCATGCCCGTGGCAGCCCGCGAGGCCTCCATCTACACCTCCGTGACCCTGGCGGAGTACTACCGTCAGATGGGGCTCGACGTGCTGCTGCTGGCGGACTCGACCTCCCGCTGGGCACAGGCGCTGCGTGAAATGTCCGGTCGTCTGGAGGAGATCCCCGGCGAGGAAGCGTTCCCCGCCTATCTCGAATCACTGGTCGCGGGCTTCTACGAGCGGGCCGGACTGGTCCGCCTGAAGGACGACGCGAAGGGCTCCATCACCATCGGCGGCGCCGTCAGCCCGGCGGGTGGCAACTTTGAAGAGCCTGTGACGCAGGCTACACTGAAAGTCGTGGGCTGCTTTCTGGGCCTGTCCCGCGAGCGTGCGGACGCCCGACGCTACCCCGCCATCCATCCACTCGAGAGCTGGAGCAAATACAATCCGATGCTCGACAAAGAGGCGCTGGAAAAGGCGCGCAAGTCGCTCCGCGACGGAGACGAAGTCGCCCAAATGATGAAAGTCGTCGGCGAAGAGGGAACTCCCATCGGCGATTTTGTCACCTACCTTAAAAGCGAATTTTTGGACGACTGCTATCTACAGCAGAACTCATTCGACCCCGTTGACGCGGCTTGTGGCACGGAACGCCACAAGTACCTCTTCGGCAAAATTTCCCATGTGCTGCACGGCCGCTTTGGATTTTCGGATAAGGCGGCGGCCCGCTCTTTCTTCCAACGCTTGCGCCAGGCCTTTATGGACTGGCACTTCGCTGCCTGGGAGACGGACGAGTGCAAGAAGCACGAGAACACCGTTGACGAGATCATCGCCTCGGCGATCGAGAACTGAGGCATCCAGGATTGAATAACGCATACGTTGGGACTGCGGCATGAGAAAGCTCTACCACCGAATCATACAGATCAGCGGCGATGTGATCACAGTCGAAGCCGAGAACATCGGCTATGGCGAACTCGCGGAAGTGACGAGTTCGCGCGGCGTGTCGCTTGCCCAGGTCATTCGTCTGGACAAGAAGCGCGTGTCGCTTCAGGTGTTCGCCGGCAGCCGGGGTGTGTCCACCGACAGCGAAGTCCGGTTTCTTGGCGAGTCCATGCGTGTGAGCGCTTCGGACGCGCTTCTTGGGCGGGTGTTCAATGGCAACGGAAGTCCTCGGGACGACGGACCGGCATTGCGGGAGAACATGATCCCCATCGGCGGCCCTTCGGTGAACCCGGCCAACCGCATCATCCCCAAGAACATGATTCGCACCGGCATCCCCATGATCGATGTGTTCAACACGCTGGTGGAAAGTCAGAAACTGCCCATTTTCTCCGTGGCGGGCGAGCCCTACAACGAACTACTGGTCCGCATCGCCATGCAAGCCGAGGTGGACACCATCATCCTTGGCGGCATGGGGCTGAAGTACGACGATTATCTCTCCTTCCGCAACACGCTTGACGAGCATGGCGCGCTGTCCCGCACGGTCATGTTCATGCACACTGCCTCCGACCCGACCGTGGAGTGTCTGCTCGTTCCCGACATGGCGCTGGCCGTGGCCGAGCATTTTGCCGTGAACGGCCAGAAAGTGCTTGTCCTGCTCACGGATATGACCAACTACGCCGATGCGTTGAAGGAGATCTCCATCACCATGGAGCAGATTCCCTCCAACCGTGGCTATCCAGGTGATCTCTACAGCCAGTTGGCCTCCCGTTATGAGAAGGCGGTAGATCTGGATGGCGCAGGCTCCATCACCATCCTGGCCGTCACCACCATGCCGGGCGACGATGTCACCCATCCGGTTCCCGACAATACCGGGTACATCACCGAGGGACAGTTCTACCTCGTCAACGGACGCATTGAACCCTTTGGCTCTCTCAGCCGCCTGAAACAGCAGGTCAACGACGACACCCGCAGCGACCATCGCGACATCATGAACACGATGCTCCGGCTGTACGCCGACTATAAGGAATCGCTGGAGAAGCAGTCCATGGGCTTCCGCATGAGCGAGTGGGACGAGAAGCTGCTGCGCTATGGCGGGCTGTTCGAATCGCGCATGATGGATCTCAGTGTGAACATTCCCCTGGAAGAGGCGCTGGACCTTGGCTGGAGCACTCTGGCCGAGTGTTTCTCCCCGACCGAGGTCGGTCTCAAGACGGATCTGGTGACCGAGTACTGGCCGAAGAGCGAGTGACCGAAGTCAACTCGGAACACAGACGGGACATGCCTACGTGGCAAAGATCAAACTAACAAAAAACGAGCTGAAGGCGCAGCGCGACGGGATGAAGCGGTTTCTGCGCTACCTGCCCACGCTGCAACTGAAGAAGCAGCAGCTTCAGCTTGAGGCGCGGTTGCTTCGCGAAGCCATGGCCAAGGTGGTCGAGCAGCAGCGACGCTACGAGGCCGAGGTCGCCGAATGGATCGGCATTCTCGGAGACGAGGGAGCGGAGCGGCTCGCGAAGTTCATCGAGGTCGAGGAATGGCGCGTGAGTTCGCACAACATCGCGGGCATTGACACCCCGGTCTTCGAGGCGGTCGTCTTCAAACCCGCGACCTACGATCTTTTTTCCGAACCGCTGTGGGTGGATGCGGCGCGCGAGGCGGTTTGCACCCTTGTCGAGATCAAATTGAGACATCGGACGCTACAGGAGCAACTCGACCTGATCGAACAGGAATTGCGGGTCGTGACCCAGCGGGTCAATCTCTTCGAAAAGGTCAAAATCCCCGAGGCGAAGGAGAACATCCGCGTCATCCAGATCTATCTGGGAGACCAGCAGACCAACGCGGTCGGACGTTCGAAAATCGCCAAGGGAAAATGCGCAGCGCGCGAGCAGGCCACCGAAATGGCTCTGGGAAGTGCGGCAGGTTGATGGAGTCGATCGTTGATTGAGACCATGAAACATGTGACGGTTGTCTGCCTCGCGCAGGACCGACAGACTGCAGTCGAGGGGTTGCGTGACCTGGAAACGGTGCACGTCACAGACTGCATGCCTCCGTCCGGCGAGGCGTTGGATGTGCTGACGCGGCGGAGCGATGCTCTGAACCGTGCCGTCGCTTTGCTCGCGTCCCGAGAACCCGCCGCGCAGGAGGACGAAGGACGCTCTCCCGCAGGCGTGATCGAGGATGTTCTCGCCCAAGCGGGAGAAATTGTCCACCTGCGCGAGAAACACACCCGTCTGCAGCGCGGCCTCTCCCAACTGGCGCCTTGGGGGAGTTTTTCCCTCGACAGCATAGCCGAATTGACCGCGAGTGGATTGCGCGTTGTCTTGTCCACAGCTCGCGAAGGGGAGATGCCGGAGGTTCCTGACGGTGCGGTTCTCCATGTGGTCAGCGTCAAGGACAAGACAGTCTACTTTGCCGTCGTGGCGCCGGAGGATGTCCAACTTGATCTTTCTGGAGCAGCGCTTCCGGAGGAGACAAATATTGAGGCATTGCACGCCGATCTGGTCGAATGCGAGCAGGAGATGGCCGCTTGCGAAGCAAAACTCGACGTGCTGGCGGTCGCCTTCCCGAGGCTGAAGGAGGCGCAAACCGTGCTGGCCGATGAAGTCGCCTTCGTTCGCGCCCGGGAGGGCATGGGCGCCGACGAGAAACTCGTCTACCTTCAGGGCTTTGTTCCCGAGCGGGATATGGCTGCTCTGCTGGGGAGAGCCAAGAACAATGGCTGGGCGGTACGCACGGAGGATGTGGCGGACGACGACCCCTCTGTGCCAGTGAAGATCACCCTGCCCCCCATGTTCCGCGTTGCCAAACCCATTTTTGATTTTGTGGGGATTCTTCCTGGCTACGATGAGAATGATGTGAGTGTGTCTGTCCTCGTCTTTCTGACTCTGTTTTTTGGCATGATCGTGGGCGATGCGGGCTATGGTACGATCTTTCTCGCACTGGCTCTGTTCGCGAAGGCGAAAATCAAAGCGCCGGACAAGCAGCTTATTCTGAATCTGTTCATTCTTCTCAGTGTTGTCACCGTTGTCTGGGGGTGGATGACAGGCAACTGGTTCGCCATCGCCGCAAAGCGTCTGCCCGCATTCATGCACGGCATTCCCGTGCTGACGGATGCGAGCATCCGGGACAAGAACGTGCAGTGGCTGTGTTTCCTGATCGCAGGCATCCATCTCTCGATGGCACATGTGTGGAGAGCATTCGTCAACCTGAACCGTCGGCGAGTGGCATTGGG
>JAGLDW010000121.1 GCA_023145395.1 Lentisphaeria bacterium
CACCTGGGCTGTCGCTCTTTCCAGGCTGTGGGCCAAGCGCTTAGGAGAAATCCCTTTGCCCCGGAAGTCCCATGCCATCGCGTCATTGCAAGCGATCTTGGAATCGGAGGTTTCGGGGGTGAGACATCGGGCGAGAAGATACGCAGGAAACTCGACCTTTTGGAGTCCGAAGGAGTGCGTTTCCACGACGGGAAACTGGCAGAGCCCTGTCGGGTCCATATATTGCCTCCATCGACCGAGAAACACGACAGAGAGGCCGACCGGAGATGAGACGGCTTCGCCCTCGCAGGAAGATGGAGACGCCATGCTACTGGAAGTGACTTCTTTCGCCCGTGCCGGTCTTCTCGGCAATCCGTCCGACGGCTACTACGGGAAGACGATTGCCCTCAGTATCCCCGAGTTTCCTGTCGTCGTGACGATCTACGAGAGTCCCGAGCTTAGGATCGAGCTTGGCGATGTCGATGACAATGTCTTCGAGAACATGGATGGCCTGGTGCAGGAAGTGCAGCACTTCGGGTACTATGGCGGCATACGCCTAGTGAAGGCCACCACGAAAATCTTTGCTCAGTATTGCCATGAACAGGGCATCGAGCTTCCAGACCGGAACTTCACCATCCGTTATCGGTCCACGGTTCCGAGGCTTGTCGGTCTCGGTGGATCCAGCGCCATCTGCACCGCCACATTCAAGGCGTTGGCCAAGTTCTACGAAGTCGATTGTATCCCGCAGGAGCTTGTCCCCACGCTCTGCTGGCACGCTGAAAACCAGGAACTCGGTATCCACTGTGGCATGCAGGACCGGGTCATCCAGGTCTACGGGGGGGTTGTGTACATGGACTTTGACCAGGAGTACTTTGAGGCTCACGAGCACGGACGCTACGTGCGACTGGATCCTCAACGGCTTCCCCGCGTCTTCCTCGCCTACGACCCGAATCGCGCCGAGTTCAGCGGGATCTATCATAGACGCCTGCGTGTATTGTTCGAGGAGAAAAAGGCGGATATCCTGGCGGCCATGAGCGAGTTTGCGGACTTCGCGGAGCAGGGAGCCGAAGCGATACAGAAGGGGGATCTGGACCGTGTCAATCAGCTCATCAACGCCAATTTCGATTTGAGAAACCGCGTGTTCAACGTGTCCGAGGAAAACATTCGGATGGTTCAGACTGCCCGATCGGTTGGAGCGTCCGCAAAGTTTGCCGGGAGCGGAGGTGCAATCGTCGGCCTGTATGAAGACGATGCAATGTTTGTTCAGCTCTCGGAGAAACTGAAGCAGATCGGATGCAGAGTGATCCAACCCCAGATCTCCACCATCGACAATGTCTCCGCCAAATAGAGGTCCACTATGTCCTGTCTGATCAAACCGAATGAAACCGTCCTGTTTCAGGGGGACAGTATCACGGATGCTGGACGTTCGCGCGAGAACGATTCCGATCTCGGAAGAGGCTACGCCAACCATGTCGCCGCTTGGTTCAGCGCATCGCATCCAGAGTCTCGAGTGCAGTTTTTGAACAGGGGTGTGAGTGGCAATCGGGTTAGGGATTTGCGTGTCCGTTGGGATCTGGACTGCATCGACCTCAAACCCGACTGGGTCTCCATCATGATCGGGATCAATGACACGTGGCGTCTCTTCTCACAGAACGATCCCACCTCGGCGGATGCCTACGCACAAGACTATCATGCGATACTGTCTCGCTGCCGGGACGAACTTGACGCCAGAGTTGTGATACTTGAGCCTTTTGTGCTCCCACACCCGGAGGATCGTGTGGCATGGCGTGTGGACCTGGACCCAAAGATCCAGGCGGTTCGCGCGTTGGCCCGAGAGTTTGACGCAGTGTACGTGCCTCTGGACGGAATGCTCGCGGCTGCAAGTGTCATCCGGGAGTGCGAATTCTGGGCTGCCGATGGAGTGCACCCGACGCAGGCGGGGCACGCATTCATCGCCAAGGCATGGCTCGCTGCCGTGGGAGCATTGTAGTGCAATGGAGGTGTGGATTCATGGCTCGCGCAAGTAGGTTGTTCCGTGGCTGGTTTGTCTTGACGGGTCTTGTGTGCGCTCTTTCGCTTGTGTGCGGATGCGAGAAGATCCTCGATCAGAGACACCCCCAATTCAAACGGGCAATGGCATTGCTGGAACAGGATCGCGCCAAGGAAGCCGCCGAGGCCTTCCGAAAGTGCTTGCGCCAGTCCCCGGAGTCCGCCGAGCCACACTTGAAGCTTGCTGTGCTCTACGAAGACAGATGGAATGATCCGGCCAGTGCCATCGCCGAATACCGGCGCTATCTCGAGAAGCGGCCGGAAGGCAAGAAGGCCGAGGCTGTGCGCAAATGGATCGCCAGGGCGGAAAAGGCGTTCGCACGAAGCATGCTTTTGGTCCAGCCATCAAAATCTCCCCAAGTCGGCAATTCCAATCCGGTGTTGCCGGGCGTTGTCAAAGACTTGCGGGCGGAGTTGCGGCGGAAGGATCTTCTTCTGCGTGAACGGCAGGAGGACCTACGCACGGCACGCGTCGCGTTGGCCAGTGCCAATGGGCAGGTAAAAGCACTGCGGACAACAGTGGCCGAGATGCAGAAACTGCATCCTCCCAAGCCAGTCTCCCTTCCTGTCGAAGTCGTTGCCCGTAGTGCGAAGCCCACGGACACGGATCCTGTCCACGCGGTTGCGAAGAAGACTCGCGATCCGCAGTTGCACGTGGTCCAAGAGGGCGATAATCTGTACACGCTATCCCGTCGGTACTACGGAACCGCGCGGTATTGGCCGGCTCTAGCCGCCCACAACAGTGACGTTGTGAAATCGAATGGGGCGATGCGTCGTGGCGTCACCCTCAGAATCCCGACATTGGCGGAGATCAAAAAAATTGCTGAGAAGGAGTGACGGGCATGGATGAGCCGTCTCATCGACAGGAGGAACTTGGACGAGTGCGCTCCTTGCGACGGCGTGAATTGTCTGCGGTGCAGAACGCAAGCGAGGAAGAAGCCTGGCAGGAACTTGCTCGGCGACAGGCGGAGATGCTTTCCCGACTGGATGAAGCGATTGGGGTGATTGCCGCCCGCCGCACCGAGCTGGGGGAGAGGGAACAGCAGTTCTCCACGCGTTTGCAGACGATCCAGAAACTGGCTGTCGATGCGGAAGAACTCCCAGACTCTCCACGGATGCGGGAACTTGGGCGCGAAGTCCACGACGCGCACATCGAACTGGTGATACACGGGCGAGATGGCGGGGGAGGGGATGGTGGTCAAGAGCTTCTGCCATTGCACTCGTTGGATTTTGGGGAGCTGGTTCGCGTGGGTGCCGCGCTGGGCCTTCCCCTAGCTGTGGCCATGCTTTTGAGCGCTTTGATTATCGCGATTTCCGTTGCGATCGTATTTGGGGGGTAAGAAAGGGTTTGTCGATGTGGTGGAGCAAGAAGAAAAAGGATCCTGAGAAGCTCCGTCTGGCCGTGTTCCTGCAGGTTGGAACGCGGAAGGGGTTTGGCGGGAAACGGGGCACTACAAGGTCTGTGCGTCAGTGGAGGATGAGATTGGTGGTCTTCGCACTGGTCTTGGTTGCCTTGGGAGCTTGGGGCGTTTGGTCTGAATTGCTGAGCGGCTGACGCTCGACGTCACGGACTGTGAGCGAGTATGCTGCTATGCCTGTCGGCTGAGGAGCTTCCGAGTCAGCGGATATCTCGCAGTAGACGATAGTACTCCTTGGTTTGGAGTCGTTCGCCGATGGTGAGCTGACGCATTTTGTCACGGTGCTTATGAATGGCTTTCTCACGCTCTGTGCCCTCCAGTCGATTCCTGGCGGCTACACCTTTTCCAAATGTTCCCTTCGCGGGTGCTTTCTGGCTGTCCGTAGCCTGTTTGCGCACTTCATCAGGAGGTTGATCCGCCGAGGGTAGGGGGGTGGGATTTTGGGGGCTGGTCTGCCGAACTCTTTCCTCGTCCTTGCCGTCCAGTTTCTGATCCTCCGCGCGCCAGGAGTTGTGTCGATCTCTGTCGTCACGGAATATGCGTTTGCCGTCGTAGTTCGTATTGTCGTTCTTGCTCTGTGCCCCGAGAGGCACCTTTTCCCCCGCTGGTTGGGTCTGGTGAACACCTGCTGCTTTTCGCAGCGAGTCATCGACTTCCCCGCCGCCCGTCATAGGCATCGTCGATGACTCCTCTTCATCCTTCGGTGTCTTCTCCAAACGTGTATCGGCATTGGCTGAACCATTCTTCGCACTCTCGGCTGGTTTCGCATTGTCGCCGTCGGTGGCTTCCCCCTTGTCGCTAGCCTCCCCCTTGTCGCTAGCCTCCCCCTTGTCGCTAGCCTCCCCCTTGTCGCTAGCCTCCC
>JAGLDW010001210.1 GCA_023145395.1 Lentisphaeria bacterium
CCAAAATTTGCCATTGGACTGTATGCTGTTGGTGTTCTGCTCATACTCGTCTTCGGCGTGAACTGGAAGGATGTGGGTGGCGTCATGAATCTGCCCTTCGATTTTATCAACAGCTTTGTGGACGTTCTCTCCTATATTCGCCTGTTCGCCGTCGGCTTGTCCAGCTATTTCATCGCCTCGAGCTTCAACGGCATGGGCGGCATGGTGATGGATCTCAGTCCATGGCTGGCGCCGGCGGCAGTTCTGATCATCGTTTTTGGCCATCTGCTGAATGTGGCGCTGGCCTTCATGGGCGTTCTCGTGCACGGCATCCGGCTCAACACGCTTGAGTTCTCGAACCACATGGAACTGACGTGGAGCGGGCGGCCGTACAATCCGTTGAAACAGACCAAGACTCAGTCATAGCGATTATCCCCCCTAGCAAGGAGAAGAGACATGGAAGCAGCAACGATGCAGGCACTTACACAGGCTGGCGCCTTTAGCGCCATCGGATTTGCCGCCGTGGGTTCCGCCCTGGGAACAGGCGCGGCGGGCGCATCCGCCGTCGGCGCGTGGAAGAAGTGCTACGCCAATGGCAAGCCCGCACCCTTCCAGCTTGCGGTGTTCGCAGGCGCCCCACTCTCCCAGACCATCTACGGCATGATTCTCATGTTCCTGATCAGCGCCAAGGCGACGCCGGAGACGGCTGCCTTCTGGCCCGCGTTCCTGATCATGGGAATCGTCTCCGGACTCGGCATGGGCTTCAGCGCCTGGATGCAGGGCAAGGCCGCCGCAGGCGCCTGCGACGCCTTCGCCGAAACAGGCGATGGATTCACCAACTACCTGATGGCGCTCGGAATCATCGAGACAGTCGCCATCTTCGTCATGGCCTTCGCCATCGTCCTCCTGACCAAGGTGGGCTGACGATCGACTGGATCGAAGAGCTGTAGGGGAGTGCGAACCATTTCCCGTCCAAACAATTCCGCGCCCGTCGCGCACTCGCGCGATGGGCGCGGTTTTTTTGCCCTCTATAGCCACGGGAGATTGAACCGCCAAGCCGCCAAGCCGCCAAGATATCCCGGACTTCAGCCCCCCCCCCGTACGCGCGCAACATGAACATGCGCTCCGAGTAGGTGCGCTGGGCCCCAGTGCATCCTGCCTTCCGGGTACGCTGGTGCACCGGGGCCCGGCGCACCCACTTGCCTTGCGCTATCGGCAGTGCGCACGTTCACGTTGCGCGGCGT
>JAGLDW010001211.1 GCA_023145395.1 Lentisphaeria bacterium
GGGCATTCCCCCGGCAAACGACGTGACTCGCTATGCCGCACTAGTTCCCGGATCCGGGATTTTGTCTTGCGCGGCGCTGGAGTCGTTTCCCTCCCGCGAATCCATTGTATTCATCCAGGAACCACTCGGCTTGCTTCGTCATAAAGACGCCAATTCCCTCCCCTTTGAAGGCGAACGAAATCCGGAGCCCTCCCAGGTGAATATCCGTGATGTGGACCTCCATGTTCAGGGTCTGCTCATCGCTCCACGCGGCCGAGGCCAGGCAATCGTATTCAATGCCTGGGATCAAGCCGATCTGTTCGCCAAAGTAGTTGCGTTGCGGGAACTTGCCGGGCAGCACCCGCCCGATGCCGAACCGCAGCGCATTGTCGCCCTGGGCGTTGGCGTACTCCCACGTGCCCTGATCCCCCTTGAAGGATAGGCGCATTCGCGTGATCCCCATCGGGTTCTCTTCCAGGGCATACCAGGCTTCGTTGACTTCCGAAGCCACCCGTGCGTCGGGGTTTCCGGGGATCGGAAGGACTGCGAGCCCTTTGATCCTGTCGGAAAGTTCCGCGTGGGCGTCGCAGTCCTCTGGAAGCGGCTTGTCCGAAAGATGGGGCTGGATTTCCTCCTGCATCACGGCACGAATGGAGCTGCCCTCCGGTGCGCCCTGGGTGTCGGCGATGCAGGCGAACAGAAAGGCCCTGTCGGGAAAGCAGAAGGCATACTGGCTACCCATTCCGCAGAAGGAGAATCCGTTTTCCCTCTCGCGCCAGATTTGATATCCATAGCCGCAGCTTCCCCGGATGGTGTTGTCGATTTGCTTGGAGGTGGCGGCGCTCACGTACTCCTCCGGGAGGACCCTTTCCGCGCCCCGCATGCCCCCGTTCATGCAGGCGAGCGCCACTCTGGCCAAATCGCGAAGCGTGCAGAGAACCCCCGATCCGCCCCACGATCCACCCTCGGGCGTGCGAATGCACCAGGCATCGGCGGAGAATCCGATTCGATCCAGGAAACGCGGG
>JAGLDW010001212.1 GCA_023145395.1 Lentisphaeria bacterium
CAGAAGCGCCGCCTCGATGTCGGACACACTGTCAAAGCACACATTCTCCAAGGCCGAGAACAACTCCTCGAGAGCTTCCGGAACGCTCTCCTTTCTCAGCACCTTCCGCACGGCCTGGTCATCGTATTCGGGGATTTCCTCGAAGAAATGGCGCCAGCCGCCAACATCGGGGAACAGCTTGGTGCGGCTCTGCATTAACGACGCAACACGAAGAAACATCTCATCCGGCGTATCCGGACACCAACACTCGGACTGCACGGCGCGATGGGCATCCGCCGCGAACACCTCTGGAGAAAGTGCTGCCATGTACTGGCCATTCAGATTCTGCATCTTCCTGATGTCCATCTGAGCGGCGGAGCGCTGGACCCGATCGAGAGTAAACGCGCTGACCAGCTCCGCCCGGGTCAGTTTTTCGCGATCGTCCCCAGGAGACCAGCCAAGGAGCGTTAGATAGTTGAAGAGCGCCTCGGGGAGATACCCCTTATCCCGAAAATCCCCCACAAAGGCATCCCCATCGCGCTTGCTGTAGGGCTTGCCCCTCTCGTTGACGATCATGGGCAGATGACCGTAGATCGGAGGGGCCGCCTCAAGCGCGGCAAACAGGAAGAGGTGACGGTATGTGTTCTCGACGTGATCATCTCCCCGGACAATGTGGGTGATGCCTTGAGAGATGTCGTCGCATACATTCGCCAGATGAAAGACGGGGGAGCCATCACTGCGCACAATCACAAAATCACGCATGCTGTCCAGCGGCTTGGCCAATCTTCCCTTCACCAAATCGTCGAAGGCGATCTGGCGACGGGTGAAGCGCAACTGCGCAGCGCCATCGACATCAAACGAGGCGGCGCCCGAAAGAAGCGTATCAAGATGCTCGCCGATCTCGAAAAGCACATTGCCATCCGCATCCAGAACACGCAGGTCCTGGAAGCCGGCCAGGCAACCGGCGTCTGGAATCGGCTTCCCCTTCCTAGACACTCCCGCGTAGTTCACTCCGCCCCCGCTTACTCGGACGGGGACATCCGGATGGACCTCGACCTCCACCTCGCCCACTTCACTCACGCCGGGAAGCGCCTCGGCGGCCCAGGGAATGCGGAAAAGCGTCGCCTGCCCCTCGCCACCCTTTGCCGAAAGGTAGGCAGCGCCCTGCCCGACAAGCCTCTCGGCGGCGGCAGTGTGCACATCGCGCTGCGTTGTCTGACGCAGCGGTTCCTCGTCATAGTCCAGTCCAAGCCACTGCATAATGTCATGCAGTGTGGCAATCGCCTCGGGAGTGGACCGTTCCAGATCCGTGTCCTCCACCCGAAGCAGAAACGCACCCCCAGCGTGCCGGGCGTAGAGCCAGTTGAAAATCGCAGCTCTGATGTTTCCGATATGGACATGCCCAGTCGGTGAAGGCGCAAAACGAACGCGTACAGAATTCATCGTGGATACCAAACTCCAGGTGAGTGACAGCCGCCGTCATGATTGACGCCGAGATCCGATCCACCCCACGTGGGCTCCTGCCACGGTGTGGTGAAAACAAGCCATATACTATAGCGTTGGGTCAAGAGCTTTTAAAGGGGGGATGGAGGCATGGGAGGCATGCTGTAGGCCTAGCGCAAAGGGCGTCCTAGCCCCCCCTTGCCAATGTCCGGCGGACAGCGCACGTGCGACCGTTGCATTCGCGTTTGGACGGAGATACAGTCATAGTTCCAAGACTTCTACTGTCAAGCAGTTTTTCTTCCTCCAGCGAAAGGAGCCCACCATGCCCCGCACTGTTCTGCACGATATCCTGGCGACGGGCGTCGCCGAAGGCGCGTCCGATTGGCATATCCGAGAAGGTTTCAATGTCGCACTACGACTGGACGGGCGTCTAGTCGAGGTGGATTTCATGACTTCCAAAGAGTTCCTCGAAGAGGCTATCGAGGAGATGACGGAGGAATCGCACCGGGTGACCTTCGACAAAACGGGGGATGCGGATTTTGCCCTGCAGGAGGAGGGGGTGGGGCGCTTCCGCGTCAACCTGCACCGGCAGCGAGGAAACTTGGCCATGACCATGCGGCACGTGAAGGACGAAGTCCCCGACGTGAATGACCTTGGACTTCCTTCAGTGCTCAAGCAGATCGCCGAACACACAAATGGCATCGTCTTCATCACGGGCACCACCGGTTCGGGAAAATCGACCACACTAGCCACTATGATCCGCCATATGAACGAGACGATGAATCGGCACTTAATCACGGTCGAGGACCCGATCGAGTACACTTTCACGGACGGCAGCTGCATCATTGAACAGCGGGAGGTGGGGCTCGACTGCATTTCTTTCGAGTCCGCGCTGATCCATGCCCTGCGCCAGGATCCCGATGTCATCATCGTCGGGGAAATGCGCAACCGGGAGAGTTTCGAGACGGCGTTGACCGCGGCGGAGACGGGCCATCTCGTTCTCACCACCCTCCATACCAAGGACGCTCCGCAGTCCATCCTGCGCATCCTCGACATGTACCCGCACGATGAGCGCGAGTCCGTGCGCAAGAGTCTGGCGGAGGCGCTCCGGGCCATCGTCTGCCAGAGGCTTGTTCCCAAAGCCACCGGCAAAGGCGTCGCCCCAGTCAATGAAATCCTCGTCAACACTCCAATCGTGACCAAGCTCATCGACGACGACCAGCTCGGGAAGCTCGACCAGGCGATCGAGGGTGGTGGAGAGGACGGCATGATGTCCTTCAACAAGCGCCTTCTCGAACTGGTGAACGACGGAATCATCAGCGAGGAGGTCGCACTCAGAACCTCCGACAACCCGGCCGCACTCAAGATGAATCTCAAGGGCATTTTCCTGTCCGACGCGGGCGGCGGCATCATCCAGTAAGTAGTGCCTGCACGGAGACTTAGGGTGCACGCGGAAATAACTT
>JAGLDW010001213.1 GCA_023145395.1 Lentisphaeria bacterium
TGCTCACCCAGATCGGTCGTCATGGCGACGCGGTGGAGCCGCTTGAGAATGCCTTGGTTCTGTTGCGTGCCGACGAGAGCGAGTTCTTCCGGGAATACGAACCCCAGGTCCTGGTGCTGCTTGCGCGCTGCTGTCTGGAAAAGAATCTCTTCAGCAAGGGGATTCGGCACTTGCAGACGCTGCGTCGGTTCAAGCACTATGGGAATGGCCCGGAGCTCTACAACAGCCTCGGAGTTCTGTGGTTGAAGCAGCAGAACTACACAAATGCGCTCGATAGCTTCGAGGAAGCTCGGAGCAGGAGCCAGAGCCCTGTCATCTGCCAGAATATCGCCGTTCTCTACGATCTGCATCTCCAGAGTCCCGACAAGGCGAGAGACTACTATATTTACAGTCTAGCTGCGGCGAGCAAGATCAATGACACCAGCATGGTACCCGACATCCACAGACGCCTCAAGCAACTTGCACGAGAACACTGACCCCCGCCTTTTGGGTTCATAGCAAACATGGCACGCATTCCCGAAGAGATCCTCGAAGATATCCGCAACCGCGCCAACATCGTGGACGTGGTGGGCACCTATGTCCAGCTCAAACAACGCGGCAACGACCACTGGGGCTGCTGCCCATTTCACAAGGAGAAGACACCCTCCTTCAAAGTCAGCGCGGAGAGTCAGAACTACTACTGCTTCGGCTGCAAGGTGAGCGGCAATGTCTTCGGGTTCATCCAGGAGGTCGAGAACACGGATTTTCCCAGCGCGGCCAGACTGCTGGCGCAGCGTTTCGGGGTGATTATTCCCGAGACGGAGGCGGACACGCCCGAGGATCGGGAGGCCGCTCGGAAGAAGCGCGAGATGCGCGAGAATGGCTACGTGTTTCTGGAGCAGGTCGCGGTCTGGTACCGGACGCAGTTTGCCGGGGCGGAGGGAACAGGCGCTCGCAGCTACCTCGCCAACCGCGGTCTCGATGCCCAGACGATTCGGCAGTTCGGCCTGGGGTTTTCGCCCGACTCCCGCGATGCCTGCATGCAGTGGGCCGACGAGCAGAAAGTGCCCATGGAGCTGCTCGTCGCGACTGGCATGGTCAATTGGCGGGACGAGACTCCCGACAACAAATACGACCGCTTCCGCGGGCGGCTCATGTTCCCCATCCACGACGAGATGGGGCGTGTCGTCGGCTTCAGCGCCCGCATCCTGGACAAGGACAGCAAATGGGCGAAGTATCTCAACACGCCCGAGACGGATCTCTTCCACAAAAGTCGTGTGCTCTATGGCCTGCACCTTGCCCGGGTCGGAATCAAGGAACTGGGTGCCGCTCTGGTCTGTGAAGGACAACTGGACGTGATCGCCTGCCACCGCGCCGGACTGGTCAACGCGGTCTGCGCCCAGGGCACTGCGTTCACGCCGGATCATGCCAAACTGCTGCGCCGCTCGACTCAGAATGTCATTCTGGCCTTTGATGCGGACTCCGCAGGGCGCAAGGCCTCACTCCGCACAATCGTCATTTGCCACCAGGCTGGCATGACCGTGAAAGTCGTTCCACTGCCCGACGGGCAGGATCCAGACAGCCTTTTTCAGCAGGGAGGTGGCGCACTACTCAAGGAAACCATCGCCGCAGGACTCGACGCCATCCACTTCGCGTTCGATATGGCCTGTCTGGAGCACAGCGTCGACACACCCGCTGGCAAGGATGCGATTGTCCGGGCCACCATTGAGATCATTGTCACATTGCAGAGCCCGGTGATGCATGCCGCCTATTGTCAATGGCTTGCCGAGAAAACCAACCTGCCTGAAGGCGCCGTCCTGGAAATGCTTCGCGCGGTCGGGAACGCGCAGGCATCTGGTGGGGGAAAACGGCAGATGCAGAGCATGGGGCGGCCTGGAGGCTGGCTCCGGCACCGCTCCTACGGCGGTTCAAACTACGGCGCTGCGCGCAAGTTCGATCCGCGTCGTGGCAACGACCGATACGGCAAGAGAGACCGCTCCCGGTGGGACATCACACCGCCGCCGCCAAAACCGCTGAACCGCCCCCCGCTTGAGGAAATCGCGCTCGGAGACCTGCTCGCCCTGGCGGCTGCCTATGAGTGCGCCACCACCGAGATGCTCGAACGACTCACGGCCGACCTTCTCCCCAATACGCCCAAGGGACGCGCGTTGAACACGCTCCTTGGCTATGCGGAGGAAGAACAATGGGAACGTCGCGAACAATTGATGGCGGAGTCGGGGGACGACGAGGCTGTCGAAGCATACCGACAGACGGTCGATGATGCACGCTTCTCCTCGCTCACACCCAGGAGCGGGGCTAAGGGGGATGAATATGAAAGAGCCATCGAGAGAATCCATGAGGCCGTGCGCGAATGCGTCGGAAAACTGGTCAGGCAGGCGCAGCAGAATGACATCCGATCCATCATGAGAGAATTGGCGGAAGAGACGGATCCAGAACGCGCCAAGGACCTGATGCGAAAGATGATGGCGCTTAAGAAGCCGCCGCCGGACACGCCGGACACCACGGAC
>JAGLDW010001214.1 GCA_023145395.1 Lentisphaeria bacterium
TGACCGCTGCGACCCGAGAGCCGGTCCATGGTAAGTTGATGCTGCCCACGAAAGTACACATCCAGATGGTCCTCGAAGAGCCGGACTCGCACGACCTCCCCGATCAGACGCGACGGCACGGAGTACACGTTGCGCTTCACGTTGATCGTGGACCACGTCATGACCCGTGCGTCCTCCTCCGTGTATTCCGGCAGGCGTGCCACGACCAGCGGCCGCATCGCGTCCAGTTCTTCATTCAGCCGTTTCGTGCGGAGCTGGTTCACCTTCTCCAGGATGGCCCACAGCCAGTTCTCGTAGTCGTCCACGGTGTCAAAGTCGCGGCTGCGGCGTATCAAGAGATGTTGTTCCAGGCGGCGCTTCAGCGCACCGTTGGCCGCCTCCACATCACCGTTTTGTTCCTTCGCCCCGACCTCAGTAGTCCGGGGCGTTATCCCGAGATGTTCGATGAAATCGCTGTATTCCTTGTTGAATTTGCTAAGCCCCGATGGCGGGTTGTGCGTCGCCGCTGTCGAGTGATCTGTCTGGTGAAACTTCGTGACCCGCCCCAACCGGAAAAACGCTGCCTGCACCCCGCGCCGGATAGCCAGCATCGATTCCGAGTGGCACACTGTCGCCCACTCCCAGTTGCTGTACGGCAGTACCGGATGACAAAGCATGTGCGGGAAAGGCTCGCCCGCAATCGTGATCCCCAGCTCCGTCGCCCACGTGAAGTCCGTTTGCATCGCCTCGCCCGGACGATGCTCCTGCGCGAAGAAAACTTCCTTCGGTGGGCCTTCCGACGCCCTCCATGCACGAATTCCACGTTGCAGTGTCCGTAGCTGTCCCTCCGCGTAACGGCCAGGATGCCTCAACACCAGATCATCGAAAATCGTCTTTGCTTCCAGCGTCGGTGCAGCCCGCAACATCGCCACGATCCCGGGCCAGTCCTCGGCAAACGCATCCGGATGAGTCCGCCTATTGCGCGGCGCAACCATCTCCGATGGTAACTTTCCGGCTTTCAGGTACTTCCGTGCCGTTTTTCGATCCATCCCAGAACGCATCGCAGCTAATCCCTTCTTACCGTGCCTCGACATCTCTTCCATCAACCGCCTCACTTGGGCGTCCGTCGTGTGTCGCACCTGTTACTCCAATCGAGTCAGGTACTTTTAACACCACAGACGACCCTTAATTTTGGGGTCATGCCCCTGTCGTCAATGGGGAGATGTTATTGTCGTCGGGCAG
>JAGLDW010001215.1 GCA_023145395.1 Lentisphaeria bacterium
TGCTCGAAGAGATGATCCAGCGGAAGACGCTGCTGTCCAAGGCGACGCAACTTGGGCTGGCGCGCGAGCCGGACGTTGTCAGACAGCGTGAGAACATTCTGATCGGAGAACTGCGGCGCGACAAGCTCGAACCCGTGCTGCAGGGAGTGAAGGTGAGCGACGTCGATGTCGAGGAATACTACGAGCAGCACAGACCGAAGTTCACCATCGCCAGCAAACGGCGCCTGGCGATGATCTACATCAAGACACATCGGAAAATGCCCCCGGAGAAACTCTCCGAATGCCGGGAACGGGCTCGACAGGCTCGCGCGGCAGCGCTGAGCCAACCGCATTCCAAAACGATGGGGGACTTCGGGAAAATGGCGATCAAGCGCTCCGAGGACCAGACCACTCGCTACAAGGGCGGCGACATAGGGTGGATCACCGAGGGGCGCGAACGCTACCGGTGGCCGGATGAAGTGGTCGCGGCCGCTTTTGCGCTGAACAATGTGGGAGACGTGAGCGAGGTCGTTGCCACGCCGACTGGACTCTATATCGTGAAGTTCTCAGATCACCGCGAGGCAGTCGTCACACCGATTGAGAAGGTGGCAACGCAGATCCGACACACACTGATTCTCCAGAAACGCAGACAAGCAGAGAAAACTTTTCTGGTTCGGATCCGAGACTCTTTCGAGATCGAAATCTACAGCGATGTGCTCAAGAGCGTTCCCACGATCGCTCCCAACGCCTCCCCGTCCCGAGACGCGGAACCACCGGCCCTTCGGTGACGGGAACGCATCTGTGGAAACGGCATCCGCACACGCCGCTCAGCGGGAGCTTGCCCCTCCCCAAAAGGCGGCGCGTGAATGTGCAATCTGTCGCCAGGATGCAGCGGAGTTTGATGTTCCGTAAAAAGACACTATAAACAGAGGGTGTGCGAAGCCAGAGGAGCATGGAAATGCTTCTCCCGGCATCCGGAGCAAACTGTCATAGACGAGCGAATCAACCCCCGATTTCGGGTTTGGAGTATGCCACAGCATGGAACAGTCGATACCAAAGATTCTGGTAGTTGATGACGAAGAATACCTCCTGCTTCTGACCTCCCAGCTCATGGAGTCGGCAAGCTATGAAGTGCGCTCCACGTCCAGCGGGAAAGAATGCATCGACATCTGCCGCCAGTGGCAACCAGAACTGGTTCTACTGGATGTGTGGCTGGAGGACGAAGATGGCGTGCAGGTCTGCCGCGAGCTGAAACGCATCCCGGAACTCGAAACCATGATGGTCGTTCTCATCTCGGGTCGATGCACCTCCTCCGACCAGCAGGCAGAGGGGTTGCGACTAGGGGGGGATGGCTACATTGCACGTCCCATCCAAAGCCGTGAATTGCTGGCTAGAATCCAGGCCTATCTGCGCATACAGACTGCAGGACGGGAAAGACGCGCCCTGGAGAACCGACTGCAGGAGAAACTCCGCCTCGAGGCGCTGGGTACTCTCGCCGGTGGTATCGGTCACGAAATCGCCAATCCCCTGAGTGGAATCATCGGCTTCGCGCAACTCATCGAAGACGTGGCCGACGAGGAATCCGACATTGCCTCCTATGCCGTGAGCATCACCAGAGAATGCAGACGCATTGAGGCGACCATCAACAGTATTCGGACTCTGGGGCAGGTGCACGGCAGCGTCGGGAAACTGGATGAACTCCCGACACTCCTGAACCACCTTGCCACGCTTGTGCAGGCAATGCTCAACGAACGCGGCCATATCCTCCTTGTCGAAGTCCCCGACGCACTCCCCGCAGTCCAGTTCGCCGCCGAACAGCTGGAATATGTGGTGGTCCAGCTCATCACAAACGCCTCGCACGCAATCGTTTCTCTCCCGGATCACGGGGTCACGAACAATGTCATCAAGCTGTCGGCGTGCGAGGGATGGGATGGAGATGCCCCCTGCGTCCGCCTGACGGTCGAAGATCACGGCACCGGTATTGCAGCCGACGTGCGGAAACGCATATTCGAGCCTTTCTTCACCACGAAAAACTGCACGCAGGCCGAGGGGCTTGGACTCTCGGCAGTGCGCCAGATCGTGTTGCAGCAAGGAGGAGATCTGAAGGTGGAAAGCGAGGTCGGTCTCTTCACGAAGTTCCATGTCGATCTTCCTGTCCTCAAGGAGCCGGAGACGGTCGTCGCGGACTGAAATACCGACAGACTGGCAACCGCCGTCCCGAGGCAGATAGCACTCCCCCCCGACGAATGGTCGATTGGAGACAGGAGCCGCATGGCACCGCGCACGAAACACTCTCTGCTCCAGCAGACCGAGATCGACAGGCTCTTCGACATCCTCGCAGCGCACATCGTCCCAAAAGCCGAATTGAACTGGGACACGCCACTCGATCTGCTGATCGCAGTCGTCCTCTCAGCACAGTGCACAGACCGCAACGTCAACCGTGTGACAACGGAG
>JAGLDW010001216.1 GCA_023145395.1 Lentisphaeria bacterium
CGCGACCAGATACACAGCATCGGATTGTATCGGAACAAGACCAAGGCCATCCTCGGCATCTGCCAGCGAGTGCTGGACGATTTTGGGGGCAAGGTTCCCGAGACGCGCGAGCAGTTGGAGAGCCTGCCCGGCGTGGGACGAAAGACCGCCAACGTCGTGCTCAACGTCGTGTTCGGGCAACCCACTCTCGCGGTGGACACGCATATTTTCCGCGTCTCAAACCGCATCGGCCTCGCCAAAGCCAAGACGCCTCTCCAGACGGAGCAGCAACTGCTCGGAAAGGTCCCGGCAAAGCATCTGCTGCACGCGCACCACTACCTTCTCCTCCACGGACGCTACACCTGCAAAGCCAGAAAACCGCTCTGCGGCGCCTGCATCGTCCAAGACCTCTGCCACTTCTCCGACAAGACGGACGAGAAGGGCGACAAGTAGCGCGCACACCACGAATGCGGAGAAACCACAGATGAGCAGCGCCAGACTCAACATTGTCCTGATGGTCGCGGACGACCATGGTCTCGACGGCGGATGCTTCGGCACGGCCGTCCCCAGCACACCGAATCTGGACGCCCTGGCCACCGAAGGCGTCAACTTCACCCAGGCTTTCTGCACCACAGCCAGCTGTGCCGCCAGTCGATCCGTCATGCTCACCGGTCTGCAAAACCATGCAAACGGAACCTTTGGGCATGTCCACGGCACCCACCACTTCTCGTGCTACGACGATGTGGTCAGCCTCCCCGTCATGCTCAGTCAGGCAGGATACCGGACGGCGCGCATCGGCAAGTACCACCACGCACCGGAAAAAGTGTTCCAATTCGACAAGATGCTTCAAGCCGCCGGGCGCAACGATGTCCAGATGAGTGAAAACTGCCAGGGATTCATTGCCGAAAGCGACACGCCGTTCTTCCTCTACTGGTGCTCCATGAACCCCCACCGAGACGGGCGCACGCTGGACTCGCATCCCTGCAAGCCAAACCGCTTTGGGAATCCAGACGAAGACTTTCCAGGCGACCAGGAGCAATTCTACGACGACACGACTCTCACGCCGCCCCGCTACTTGCCCAACACCCCCGAGGCCCGGGCCGAATGGGCGCAGTACTGCCAGTCCGTCACCCGTCTCGACCGGGGCGTGGGACGCCTCATCGACATTCTCAAGAAGGCTGGCAAGTACGAAAACACCGTCATCATCTACATCTCCGACAACGGCGCCGCCTTCCCCGTCGCCAAGACCACGCTCTACGACCCGGGCATGAACCTGCCCTGCATCGTGCGGACTCCGCAGCAACAGCGCCGCGGCATCACCTGCGACGGCTTGACCACCTGGACCGACATCACACCCACCATTCTCGACTTCGCCGGCGTGGACGCGGCCGACCGCGAGTTCCATGGAGATTCCATCCGCCCCATCCTCGAGCAGGAACACCCGCAGGACTGGCGCGAGGAAATCTACGCGGCCCACACCTTCCACGAGATCACCAACTACTACCCCATGCGCGTGGTCCGCTCGCACAAGTACAAGTTCATCTTCAACATCGCCCACGGATTGCAGTACTCCTTCGCCTCGGACCTCTGGAGATGCGCCACCTGGCAGGGCGCGCGGCGGGATGGGCTCGAGACCTTTGGCACACGCACAGTCGATGCCTATCTGCACCGCCCACGATTCGAGCTGTTCGATCTGGAAAACGACCCGGACGAAACGGTCAACCTCGCCGACGATCCCGCCCACACGGCACTGGTGCTCGAGTTCTGCGAAAAACTCCAGGACTTCCAGGCGAGAACCAACGATCCCTGGCTCCACAAGTGGGAATACGAATAACTGACATGCCCCTTCCCCGATGGTGCCACATGAATGGGCATTGTGCAGGCAGATCGTGCGGCGTATTTTGCCCCTATATCGCAAAATACGCCGCATTTTTTGCGAAACCTTCGTTGAAAAACGGGTAGTGGGAATGTAGGCTCAATACTTGACGTGCAAGTCTTTTTTCGACGAGTCTGGCACCCGGATGTAGAGAGACCAACCATGGCAAAATACGTGCGAAGGCAGTTTTCCGAGATAGTTGGGGGCAGCTATTTCTTGTTCGGCCCGCGCGGCACGGGCAAGACGCTTTGGCTGCGCCACACACACCCTGAGGCGCACTGCATTGATCTGCTTGAATCAGACACACACCGGAGTTATGCAGCTCGCCCCGAGAGACTGCGGGAATTCCTGGCTGGTCTGTCGACAGGACCGAAAACGGTAGTGGTTGATGAGATCCAGAAGGTTCCTCAGTTGCTGGATGAGGTGCACCAATGGATGTCACAAGACCCAAGCACGCGTTTCATTCTTACCGGTTCCAGCGCTCGAAAACTGAAGCAGCAGGGAGTGGATTTGCTGGCAGGCCGGGCAGCGGTGTTGACGATGCATCCATTCATGGGGTTCGAGCTCCAAGAAGAATTCAGCCTGACGGCAGCATTACAGTGGGGAATGCTTCCGGTAGTGTGGAGAGCCGAGGATCGGGAGGCTGCTCTGGGGGCATATCTTGGGGTCTACTTGAGGGAGGAGGTACAGCAGGAGGGTCTCGTTCGGAGTGTGGGTTCGTTTAGCCGTTTTCTCGAAGCGATCAGTTTTTCCCATGGCGGCGTTCTGAATGCCTCGGCAGTTGCTCGGGAATGCCAGGTTAGCAGATCTACGGTGGAAGGTTACCTCTCGATTCTGGAAGACCTCTTGTTGGGATTCCGGATACCGGTTTTCAATCGGCGAGCCGCCCGCAAGTTAGTTGTCCACCCGAAGTTCTATCTCCTGGACTGCGGCGTCTACCGCAAATTGCGTCCTCGTGGACCTCTGGACCGGAGCGACGAAATCGGTGGTGCCGCCTTGGAAGGACTGGTTGCCCAGCACCTTCGGGCTTGGATAGCCTACTCGCGTAAAGACCACAAACTGCATTACTGGCGAACCAAGGCTGGCAACGAGGTGGATTTCGTGATCTACGGCTCGGATTGCTTTGCGGCCGTCGAGGTGAAGGCAGCAAGGCGTGTGGAGCGTCGGGACTTGCGGGGGCTGCGGGCGTTTCTGGACGACTATCCGGAAAGCGACGCGATACTCCTGTATGGGGGAAAGGAGCGTTTGAGGATCAACGGCATCCTTTGCCTTCCGTGTGAACAGTTCCTGCGTGATCTGGCGCCGGCCTCGGAACTGCCGCACTGACAGGTGAAGCACTGACCCCCTCCCTCCGCCGTCCCAGGGAAAAGACTGGGGGAAAAGACTTTCGTGGGATCATTGGTGTAGAGACAGACCTGCGCGCTCCAAGGATGCTTTGCATCAGCGGCCCTCAAACGAAACTCGAAAGTGAGTATTTCACTTTCTGAGACTTCGCAATGGCGCTGTCTTTTTCAATCCCTTGTAGGCCTCCCGCTGAACATCGGTGAGCACCTTGATCTCAACCCCCTTCTCCAGTTCAAGATAGGCCGCCGCGCGTGGGTTTGCCTGCCCGGTCCGCGTTGCTTTGGCAACCACCCTGGGAGCAACTTCCCGAATCCGTTTCTGCTGTTCCGGGTCAAGCTTGAGGGGCGCCATCAGGTCCAGCAACTTCTCCGCAATTTCATGACCGCACCAATGCGTCTGTTGCTCAGGCGTCAAACTGCCCATGATCTTGGCCTGGTGCGAGTCGAGGAGTTTCCTCAGTTCCTGCCGCAATCCCCCCGCTTCCGAGATGATCCGCCGCGTTTCAGCCAAATCGCCACCCTTTGCGGCCACCTTCATCTCCCCCTCAAGTTGCCGCAGCCTGACACCACGCTCCCCCTTGAGCCACTTCCCTACCTCGGCTTCACGGACCTCGAAAGCCGCACGCACGCATTGGGACTCGTCCTGATTCAGCCCGATCGCCGAGACCATCTTGTCGTACTCGGATTCCCAAGCAGGAGTGCTCTGCACCTTTTTGGGCGGCACCTGCCCCTGCGCGGCGGGATCTGGCTTGCCATCCGTCTTCCTCTTGCACCCCGTCAATCCCAACAGAACAACCATCAGCATCATTGAGACTCTCATCTTGAGACCTCCCTAACTGCCATCATGTCATATGGGCGCCGCTCCCAGTAACTCAGCTTTTCGCGGTGGGGGCGACGGCTTCGGGGCCGTAGCGTTCCGGGCGCACGAGCAGTTTTCGGCCATCCGAGAAGCCATCGCCGCGCTTGCCGAGAAGCTCGATGAGGCGTTGACGCCAAGGCGCCACCCGCAGCTCGTTTGCGGGGTCCGCAGCCAGATTTTTCAGCTCCTGCCGGTCCTGCACCAGGTCGAA
The DNA here is from genome assembly GCA_023145395.1 of Lentisphaeria bacterium. Classification (GTDB taxonomy): domain Bacteria; phylum Verrucomicrobiota; class Lentisphaeria; order Oligosphaerales; family Lenti-02; genus JAGLDW01. Next base: position 4,269 of record JAGLDW010001216.1, read on the forward strand.
GAACTGCTCATCCCCCGTGCAGGGATACCAAATATACTTCTCCCTGCCGTCGGTCAGGTACTGCATGGCCATGTCCTTGCTGTAGCATGGCGAGTGCTCGCCGTGCATGACATCGCGCCAGGGCTCTCCCCGAATGGCCTTCAGCACACTCTCCCCCGTAACCGAGTCAGGCACATCGACGTTAGCCGCCTCGAGGAGCGTGGGCATGACGTCCTGGAGCCCGACGGGATGCTCGAAGGTCCCGGTTGGCAAGTCGAGCCCGGGCGAGTACTTGATCACAAAGGGAATGCGTGCGGAACCCTCGAACGCGTAGCTCTTCCGGTGCAGGTGGTGATCGCTCATCATGTCGCCGTGGTCGGATGTGAACAGAATCATCGTGTTGCGTCCAGCTTCCACGCGGTTCAACCGCTCCATGAGGTAGCCGAGCTGGTAGTCGATGTGCGAGATGCAGCCCATGTATCCTGCCCGCATCCGTTGATTGTTGGCGTCGGAGAGCCGACCGTGCCATGCAGTCCGTGCCAGAGTCGTGGTTGGCGTGTCGAACCGCTTCGCCCAGTCGCCGACGGGGATGGGCGGAAGCTCGCGGTCGTAGTACATGTCCCAGAAGAACTGGGGTGGATCGTACGGCGAGTGCGGGCGCAAGTGGGAACACCAGACGAAGAATGGCCGGGTTGGGTCGCGTTTCTCGATCTGGTCGATGGTCACATCCACTGTCCAGTTGGTCGGGTGAAATCGTTCCTCGTAGGGCCATGGGCGTCCCAGCCAGCCATTGGCGTCCGATCCGTGGGTGCGTTCGTGCGCGTGGGGACCTAGCTCCCGCTCCAGCCAATCCCAGTAGTCGTCGTCCCCCTTGCGCAGGTCATGGGGAATCACGCTGTGGAAGCCGTAGAGCTTCCGTCGCGGGTGCATGTTCCGCCAGCCGATGTTCAGACAATGGTATCCAGCCTGCGCCAAGACTGCGGCCAGAGTATTGGGTTCGTGCCACTCCGTCCCCGCATATCCGATCAATCCACAGGCGTAGTTTGCCTGACCCCCATGCATGACGCGCCGCGCCCCCGTGGTCGATGGGATCTCGGAATACGCGTTCGGGAAGTAGGCACCCTCGCCAACGAAGGCATCAAGATTTGGGGTCTCCACCACCGGATGGCCAGCCAGGCCGATGTGGTCTCCGCGATGCTGATCCGTAGTAAACAGGATGATATTGGGTCGATCCGCTGCCATGGCCGTTGCCTCCTTGTCCTACGATCGTCAAGATACCTCTGTCCTACGCTAGCACGTGCTGCGCGCAATGGTGTGTCGGGATCGCGTCTTCCGCTTCGCCCATCCGACGCTCTCGTCCCGCAATGCGGGATGAAGTTATTCTCGTGCGGACCCTGAAACCCTATAACCCGAAATGCCACTCCATGCAATTGTCGGACCGTGAGTGACTTCAGGTTCTCTTCAGCTATGGTCTTGAATGAGTCGAGAGCCTGCCAGCTTTCAGGAGAACTGAAGATGCAAGGCATCATTCCAGTCATCAGACATGCACTCATGGTCACCGGCTTCGTGGCGGTCATGATGCTTGTGATCGAGTACGTCAACGTCCTGAGCCAGGGACAATGGCAAGAGCAGTTGAGTGACCGGCCATGGGGCCAGTATTTTCTGGCGGCCTTCCTCGGAGCAACGCCCGGCTGCCTGGGCGCGTTTGCGGTCGTGGCCATGTACACCCATCGCCGAATCTCGCTGGGAGCGGTTGTCGCCGCAATGGTCGCCACAAGCGGGGACGAGTCTTTCGTCATGTTTGCCATGATTCCCCGTACCGCTCTCCTGCTCACTTTGCTTCTCTTTGTCATTGGCATAGCAGCAGGAGCGCTGACCGACCGCGTTCTGGGCCGACGCCTGACATCCACCCGCCCATGCTGCGAAGACTTCAGCGTCCACGGCGAGGAGGACCGCCAGCTCTTCGCCAAAGAACAGATTGTGGCGCAATGGAAGGCCTGTTCCGCCGCGCGCGGCATTCTGGCGTTGTCTCTGCTGGGCTTCATGCTCGCCATCGCAGCCGGAGAGCTTGGCCCGCCGCACTGGAACTGGATTCGTATCACGCTGCTCCTGATGTCGGGTGTGGCTCTGTTCATCGTCTCCACCGTTCCCGAGCATTTTCTGGAGGATCATCTCTGGAAGCATGTTGTGCAGGAACACGCTCCTCGCGTGTTTCTCTGGACGTTCGGCGCATTGTTGGCTCTGCATTTCATTGTTGAACTGTGGCAGATCGAGGAAGTCATCAAGTCCAGCAAGTGGATCGTTCTGGCTGTTGCCAGCATGGTGGGTTTGGTTCCGGAATCCGGCCCTCACCTCGTCTTCGTGACACTGTTCGAGAAGAGTATCGTGCCATTCAGCGTTCTGCTGGCAAGTTCCGTCGTGCAGGATGGACACGGCATGCTGCCCTTGCTGGCGCATTCGCGCCGGGAGTTTCTCATGGTCAAGCTCATAAACCTCGTCGTTGGGCTTGCCATCGGGGCGGCGCTGATGGTCATGGGGGCGTAACGTGAAGGTACTTGCGACTGAACGGGATCCCGCGCCGCCGATGCAGGACCGGTTGTCCGTCGGTAAACGCGTGGCGGCGGGCGCAACTGTTCTCACGGTGATCCTGGCTGCAGGCAAAGGGGTCATCGGACACTGGCGCCTGACCATACGACACTCTCGCCAAAATG
>JAGLDW010001217.1 GCA_023145395.1 Lentisphaeria bacterium
AAAACGAAATTCAAAATGTGAGTCCGTTATCGACCAAGAATCGCATCAACCCCGGATAGGATGAGCTGGAGCTTGTCGTGCGAGAGCTTGCCCACACACTCGACAAGAATATCACGATCAATGGCGACGATTTGCGAAACGTTGGCAACGGATTTCTTTGGGAGGCCCGTGGTTCGGGGAGACAGTTCCACGTTGCCGGGTGCTTGAGCCCATTTCAGGTTACTGGTGAGCGGAACACAAACAACGGTTCCTACCCGACTTCGGTTCAGCGCATCGCCTTGGATGACCACCACCGGCCTTCGGGAACCCGGTTCAGACCCATGCGGTTCATCGAGTTCAGCCCACCAGACCTCGCCTTGGGAGATCACCATTCCACCTGCCTCAGCACTCGCCGACTCGCTGCATCGACCAGAGGATCAACGACCTCGTCGATCGCGCCAATTGCACGGTCCATGGCTTCCGTCATTTCGTCCGGCGAATGCCGTATGAGATACTCCTGCAACGCTTCGCTGACGACCTTGCTCCTAGACTTCTTGACACGGAGCGCGTAGCGATCCGTGCGAGCAAACACACTGTCAGGTAGGGAAACGGCTGTTTTCATACTTTTAGTATAACCCGCGTCTTTTCATTGCGCAAGATCGGGTCCGGATTGCATCTCGGAACCTGGGAACTCTTCCTCTTCCATTCTGGCTCGCGGATGCACCACGAGAAGCGCAACTCCTATGCCGATGCAGAAGCTTGTGTCGCCCCAGAACGGAAATGGGGGCAATCCAAGACACACGCCACTGACTAGCAGAATGAGTCCTTCCGCGATGCTCAAGCAAGCCATGAGTGGGATCAGAACGGCATACTTCTTCGGGGCGATCAGAATGGCCGCAAAGATCACGCCGATCATCGTGAATCCGCCTCCCGCCATCCGCATCCAGTAGTTCAGCATGGGATCATTGGGAATTTCCCCTGCCCCCAACCCATTCAGTCCAGCAGTGGCGACCGACCATGGCAGGAGCACGCCGAGGATCGAGATGCACCATCCGAAAACGGCCACCAGCAACAGAAGTCTGAGAAGTCGTGTATACATCTTGCGTGATCCTCAGCCTTTCGCTCCACAGTGAACTCATCACCGGCGGCGGCCATGGCGTCCAGTGCCTGGTGCTTGTGGCCCGATGAATCGGACTGGCAGTCCGGCGTTCTCGGCTGCTACTGTCCCAGTGCTTTGCGCGCCACCTCGTCGGATGGCAGCACGGCGGGTTCATCGCAGAAGAGGATAAGGTCCAGACGCGGATTCGTCGCGGCGGCGTTTCCGCACTCGCGCGGGTAGATGCGGAAGGTGAACGGGCCTTTCTCCAAGCGCATATCGATGCGTGCGCCGGGCGGAAATGTCGCCAGACCGCCGCCTCGTCCCGCCCAGTGCCATTTCTTGTCGTTTCGACCGCAGTTGCCCAGCGTCTGGTTCGACCGGAAGGTCACCGTCTCGCCCGCTGGGACAAAAGCGAAAGACTGGTCACTGCCCGACGGATAGCGATGGCGCGACCAAATGCTGTACGTCGCCGTACGCGGGATCTCCACGGTGTACTCTGCGTACCACCCATGAGCTTTGCTGAAATTGGACGCCTGCGTTCCGATCAGCACATCGCCGCCGAGGGCGTCTGGCTCCGATACGCCGAGTTTGCTGCCGAGGGTGATCTTGCCGACCAGGCGCTTTGCGTCGCCGGCCTTGACCACGATGACGATGGGCGGGCGGCTCCAGGGTGTGCCCTCGCGCAATGCTTTCGTCAGCGCCGCGACGCTCATGCCCGGGCATACCAGTGTGGTGCGCACCGTGTTCACGTCAAGCACGATGCGGCCCGCTTTGCGCGAACTCTTGAGAGGCTTGCCGTCGAAGTCGATCACTCGAGGCGTGACAGTGCCCAGATCCAGCGTGAGCGTCCCCTCGCTGTAGGCGTGCCAGAGTGTGGCGACTGCGGCCTCGTCCAGGGTGCCAACTGTGGCGCGGAGTGCGCGAATCCCGCCCACTTGGTCCACTGGTGTCACAGGCACAAAGCGCCGCTCCCCTTGCCACTGGATCAAGGCAAAATCTTGATCGACCTCACGCAATGGTGCCAGCTCCGTCTCGGGAATGGCGCGCTTCATGCGCAATTCCTCGTAGGTCTTGAAGATATGGAGGACCTCGGGGGTTAGATGGTGTCTCTCCATACTGCGAAAACTCGTCTGCAAAGAAACGGGACAGTCGTGGGCGAGGGACTTGCACATCAGGTACTCCAGTTCGTCCAACTGCAACCCGTCCACCTCGCGGCCGTGTCGCGTCCCGCTCGGCCAGATGCCGAACCAGCCAAGTTCGCCGGGCATCATGTCGCGCTTGACGCTGAGCATGTAGCGCACGCTCCGGTTGATGTGCTGGCGCACGGTGGGCCACTCCTTGGGAGGCTTGCCGCCGATGATGGCGCCGCCAAGAGTGTTCAGATAGGTGTCCACGGTGGAACTGCGGGCGAAGGAATGCCACAGTCGATGCCTCATGCAGGTTCCCATGTGAATGATCGGACGACGCTTGAACAGGCGCATGGCGTTCGCCTGGAAGTTCGAGACGTAGTAGTTGAAGCGGCTGCGGTCCACGTCCTCCCCACCATCGAAATAGACCATGTCGAAATCGCAGTTGTTGAAGATGCGGGCCAAGTTGGCTTGTGCTTCGTCGAGCAGATCCGTCTCCTGGTCGATGATGTAGCCGTTGATGCAGCCGTCCACTCCATAGTGCACAGCGGGTGCAGCGCTTTTGTGCGCGCGCGCAGTCGTGCCCCATGCGCCGCGCCGACAGCCCAGAAACGTGTTCCAGACACCCTCCGGGCCGATGCTTTCGTACTGGATGATCTCGTCGCCGATAATGACTTCACGATGCTTCTGCACACCGCCCTCCCAGTACTTGTCCGCCGTCTGGGGGCTGCCCGCCCATTTCGTCAGTGTGCCCGCTACCTGAAGCTCGGTCTGTTTGGCATCCACATCGTCCGCCAGCGCATCCTCGAACCTGTGCCAGAATCGTTTGTCCGGAACGGGAGTCACATACGCGTCCCGCTTGCTGATCTTGCTGGCGAAACAATGTGCGCCAACAAGAATTCCCGCGTCGTGCAGCTTTTTGACAGTCGCCGCCAGTTCCTCTTCGCCACCTGGGTAGTTCTTCGCGTTGATCAAGTAGTGGCCGGGCACGCGGGTCCAGGCGCCGGAACTGAGCATGACCTGCTGGATACCCGCCTTGCGGCAGTAGTCGATCATCTTGTCCGCCTCCGCCGCCCCGAACCCGATGAAGAAGTAGGAGCCTCGAACCAGATCCGTGTCCTTCACAGGCGTGCCGGAAGCATCCTCGTTGATGGGCATGCCGAATGCGTGCGAAGCTTTGCGGGCAATGGCCTTGAACTCGGCCGTGGGACAGACAACAAGTGCGGCGGAGGCACCCTCGAGCTTTGGCCCCGGCGCATCCTGCGTCGTCACGCGCAGAAGGGGCGTCTTCGACCCCTTGGCTCCACAATTGACCTGCGTGCCCGCCGCAAGCAGGCAGACGGTGGTCGTTTCGTCGTAGGCAGCATTGAGACGGCGGCCAACGGTCCCGTTCACGCTACAGCGGAGGGAAATCAACTCAATGCTCGCGGGGCGGGTCCCCTCCACCCGCTCCAGCGTCAGGCGCAGCCAATCTTCTGTCGCATCAACCCCATACACCAGCACCGTGTCGATGGAGGGGAAGCGCAGCTCGAACCCGCCGGGAATGCTCTTCGCCGCATTTGCCTGGATTCCCTTCCCACTACGCAACCGCACTTTCGCAAAGCGAACCTTGCTGGAGGGTGCCAGGCACTCGCGAGCATCGGCTTTGTGGACAAGGGAGACCGCCGTTCCATCATCCGCAACCGTCAGCGTTGCGCGCTTCCAGTCGAGCTTCACTTCGGCAGAAGCCACCAAGCATCCCAAAACCACCGACAAAACCACAATCCGGCACAAAGCGTTCTGCATGATTTTCTTACCCTTTTCTTGTCATTGTAGCCATGGAGAGTCTATGCCTTCGCCCCCACCGGCCTTGTGCCGGTG
>JAGLDW010001218.1 GCA_023145395.1 Lentisphaeria bacterium
TCGCCGTGGTAGACGCGCACGTGCCCGTCCACATAGAGATAGCCTGCTTCCGCCGGGTCGGCCTCCATCCAGGCGGTGGAAAGTTCCTTCATCCATTCGCGGACGTTTCCGTCCGCCCCCATCCGCGAGATCTTCTCGCGCAGGGTTCGCACCTCCGGAACCCGGTCAAGGCCGATCACCTTGCCCAGTTCGCCGGGCGGGAGATGGCGAAGCCCCTCCGGCCGGCGGATCCGCGCCAAGGCCATGAAGCCGAGAACCGTGAGGATATGCATGGCACTGTAGAACCCCGCAGGCAAGGAGAGGTGCTTGCCCAATCCGCTGAACAAGCCGTTGCCGCATAGGGCAGGGAGCCCGGCCAGCACACCGCCGAAGGGCACATCCCGGCAGCTTTCAAACCGCCCCGTGGCGCTCTGGACCAGTCCCATCGCCGCCTCCACCCGCTCGTCGGCCCTCGTGCATGCCGTCCCCAGCCCCTCCGCCGCCTGCGCGTCCAACCGGCTGCGTTGAGATTTCGTCGTTCCGGCATCCTCCATGGATGCCGCAGGATCGAGTCCTTCCGGTCGTGCGACCCGCTCGCCGCTGACGGCCTTGCGCAAAGTCGATTCGTTCACGCCCGCCTTGCGAGCCGTCGCCGCGACCGACGCGCCGAGGCGAAGCAGCCCTTCGCATTGCGCAATCTTCTCCGGGGTCATCACCGCGCCCCCGCGAACCGCACGGGGGGCGAAAAACGAAACAGGACCCTGTTCGGCCAGCTGCCGCGTCCAGTTCATGAGCGTTCGTCGAGGGATGCCCAGGGGCGACCGGGTTATTTCGCAGGCTCGCACGTGGGAGTTGCCGATGAGCGAAGCCATCGCGAAACGCTCCGCGCCGGCATCGCCGGACGGATGGGAAAAGTAGTTGTCCGGCCCGGTGAAATAAGTGCGGGTACCGTCCTTGTCGAGGATGCTCAAACTCGGTCCGATTCGGATTGCGCCCTCGGGGAATCCTTGTAAAAGTAGTTGCGGCATGGTGGAACCTCTTCGGGTTTGGATCCCTCGCGGGATGCTGGTTCACCCCGCAGAATCCACCATGC
>JAGLDW010001219.1 GCA_023145395.1 Lentisphaeria bacterium
TTGAGTATCTCCATCCGGACGATGGAACCGTCACCGTCGAAGTCGGCGATGAAACCAGGTCGAATCTCGTCGCTCTCGCGAATCTTCCTGGCGCTAAGCGTGATCGTGAGCGAATCAGTCTCGACATCGTAACGAATCTTCATTATTCTTCTCCGCTCGCCTAAGTCCTTATCGTAGCATACACCCATGACACCCGTTCGCCCGAAACGTCCCGGTACCGCCCAAGTGATCGGCTTCGTCCGGATTGGGTGATCGACTTGCCCCGGAATACGCAGCTGAGCTTCAAAACCAACCAGCAGCCATCATTTTTCGGATTCTGGAAGCCACCTACGCCAATTGCTGAACTCCTCGACGATATTCTGCGGATATCGTGCGCCGGCGGTGATCAAGTCGCTCACCAAAGCCACGGCCTCGTCCTCCCGCAGTAGACCCGAACGAATAGAGCACGCAATAAGGCTCAGGGTTCGTTGCACTTTGACGTCGCGCTGCCGACCCACCTGCACGGCAACCGCGTCATCCATCAATGCCACGCTGCGATGAACCTCGGCATAGGCCAACACGCTGGATTCGCCCACGTTACGGAATTCATCGTCGACGAGAAGGCGGGTATACATGGCCAATGCCGTAAGTTCCGGCAGGCTATCAACCCGCACGAGTTCAAGCCACACCAAAGGACGCACGCCCTTGAGTTCAGGATAATTCTTGGCTCCATTATCTATCTCGTTCTGAACCGAACGGGTGATCAATCTCCTGGAGCCCGCCGTCAGGCGCTCAAGGACATCAAGCTTTCTTGCGCGGGCGAAGGGGCTCAGGACCGAGGTGTCAATGATCCTGTCGATCACTTCTCGTCCTCGAAGTCACCCGCCAAGGCCTCAATTGGCACGGGCCGCAAGACGGGCAATTCGTCCTGTCCCAGGCTGCCGCGCAGCATCTGCACCGCCCGTCCAGCCGATATCTTCCGCCCCCGGTAGGCTCGGATCACGGCACCGGCAAACTTCGTCGGCAGTACGGGCACAGTTCGCTCTGGTCGAAATTGTAGTCCTCGCTCCAGAAATTCGGCCCGGGTGGGGACATCGTCCGACAAAAGCCGTCGCTCTGGTTCTTTGATCAAGCTAAGGTTCTTGAGCTGAGCACACAAGGCGGTCCAGCTCACACCATATGCAGCCCCAAGATGAAGCGCCGCCCCGCGCAGGTCAGTCCCGGCCTCCACCAACTCCCGGAAGTGCTGCGTCACCTGCTTTCGGGGCAAAAGAAAATGCACCGCGAAGGCGTCGACCAATCTCTCTCTTTTTCCCTTCCCCACGGGCAAGTCCACGAAAGTGTCAAACTCGTCCTGGAGAAAATGATGCCCAAGCTCGTGGGCGATGGTGAAGCGGCGCTTCCCCGAGGCGAGACCGCCAGCCACAAGCGCCACACCCAAAGATGGCAGCGCCACATAGGACCCGTCAAATCCTGGATGCGCCACGTCGATCAAAAAAACGAGCAGGCCCAATCGTTCAGCCACCTCCACCAAATCCACCGGCGCGCCGTCAGCAACCCCACCGGCTTTGCGCGCCGCCCGAGCGAGCTTCTCGGCGTCCGCGGTATTTGAAAATTTGACCCGCCTGCCGCGACGGGTGCTTGCAGGCACATCAAGCACGTCAAGCTCCAAAAGAAGCTCGACATCCGCAACCAGATCCTCCAAGACGAGGTCACCTGCTTGAGTCTTACCAGCGGCTCGAGATGCCCTGCGGCTGATGATGGTAGGCGGTCGCGGCCTTATGAACCACTCAATGGGGCGCTCCAGTTGTGCCGAAATCTGCGATAGTTCAAGCGAATCCACGCCCCTGGCCCCGGATTCGATCCGAGACACCGCGCTGCGATCAAGCCCGAGGGGCTTCCCGAGTTGCTCCTGGCTAAACCCCGCGATCCGACGGGCCTCGGCAACACGCCGTCCCAACTCCTCCCAACTCATCTTCGCAGCCGCCATTGCTTGACCCTCCGTCCAAAGGATTGCGCCGCTCGTTGTTGTGAAATTAGCACGCTTCGGCAGACCGCGACAAGCAGAATGTCCAACGGGGGAGAAAGGCAGCGCGAGGCGCTGACACTGCGCCGCCTTGCGGCGCAGCATAAGAGGGGGTGGGGTGCTTGGCGCGTAACGAGAATTTCCACGGGAAACCCGGATGTAG
>JAGLDW010000122.1 GCA_023145395.1 Lentisphaeria bacterium
GATGTGAGCGGGTCATCTTGACCGCTGCGTGGGTGACCACCTGCAGGGCATGCTCAAGCAGATGTCCTTTTCGCATCTCCTGGCTCAGCCTCAGGCATTCCTTGGTCACCATACCAAGACTGCGCCTCGGTATGGTGTCGAGGGATGAGTCCTGCTCGTCAGATTTGCGACGTGGCTTTTTGGGCATGTCTAATATCTGAACTCAGCAGGAAATAATGTCAAGCAACCCGGAACGCCACCTCACTGAGCACCTCAGGGATAATACTCATCGTGGCCAATATCCACGCCGCCTGATGGGTCCGGACGCCGCTGTCGGTCGATGTCGTCGACAGGGACTCCCGCTGCCGTGCTGCCCGAATCGATGGCCGCCGAACCGGCCTGCAAGCGTACCGTGGATTTGGCCCAGTCGTTCGTCACCGTGCCGAGGCCCGGCAGGTCCACGAAGTTGCCAAGAATGCTGCTGATGCCGACGATGGCGTTGATGTCCACGGCCGCGTACTCTGCCACGCCCAGCCCGCTGTCTATCCGTGCATAAATCGGGCTTGTGGGATCGCCGAGATCGTCACCCTCGATGTAGAATAGATTGTTGTCTAAGACTTGGATGTTGCTTTCCGCGGAACCCGAAGACGAAATGACCCGTTCGTACAGGCCCAATCTTTCGCTGACCCTGTCGTAAGGATCGTCTCTGTGCACGTTGAAGATGTTGTTGATCAGGGTCAGGCCGTCGGGCGCCAGATTCTCTGCCAGTACGGCCCACTTGCGGATGCTGTCGGGGAAGGGTGGCGGGTCCCAGGGTTTCAGCATCAGATCGCTGTCGAAGGTGTTGTTGATGGCCACAACGCCGCTACCGCCGTTTTGCCATAATGCGATGAGCATGTTGCCCTTGGTGGCAGCCAGGTGGTTGTTGACCAGGAAAGGAGCGCTGTTGCTTTCAGGTACATTGAGTTCGGCCGCGGCGCACCAGGTCACGATGGCACCGCCCATGGCACCGTTTTCCGGCGGCAGGGCGCAGGAGGCACCGTTGCGCGCAAAGACCGTGCCGTGGGAGGGCAATTCGCCGGGGGCCGGGCCGAAGAGATATTCGTCGTTGGGGGGTAGTCCGTCTCGATAGGCTGTGGCCACCGGGATTTCGGGTGAGAAGTCGGGCCGGCTGGGATCGGGACAACCTTCGAACATGTTGTAGCTGCCGGCGCGAATCTCATTGTCGGTGACCGTGACGTCATGGGTGTCGACCAGCCACAGGCCCACGGCGCTGGGTGGCAATCGGCGGCGCTCGGGCACCCAGTGCACGGTGCTGGAGCCGCCGAAGATGCCGGCAAACTCGTCATTGGGTCGACCGTTGTCCGCGATGTTGGCGTTGCGGCTGCCCACCAGCAGGATGCCGGCGTTGACATCCACGCCCTCGCCGGTGTCACCGAGTCCGCTGCAGTCGGTCGACAACCAGCTTGAGCCGCCCGAGATCATTTCGTTGCCACGAATGATCAAGCCATCGGATAGGCCCGGGCTGGTGCTGCCGTCCCGAAGTACGACGCCGTCGGCGATGCCCACGGAGAACTCGCTCCCCGCGCTCATCCACGGCGTGCCAAGCCAGCGGTTGTTCTGGATGACCACGTCCTGGGTCAAAAAGAGGTTCACCGCAATGCTTCGTGTCCCATCCGAATCCGCACTGATTTGGTTGTTTCCTTCGATGTGGGCGGAGGTTGTTTGGCCGAAGGAGCCTGTTACCTCGATGCCGATGGCGTGACCATCAACCGACTGCGCTCGGATGTTTCCATTGTCTAAGATGTTGGCGCTGGTGCCGGGGTTGATTTGGATGCCGCGACAGAGGCCTGTGCAGTTGACGACTTCCACGGAACTGTCGAGCAGTGTCGGCAGCGCGAGGCCTGTTCCGGCGCGAACCACTGCAAGGCCCGTGGCCGAAGCGATGCTCGGATCACCCCAGTTGCGCCTGATGGCGCAGCCATTGATGACGGGCTGAGCCGTCAGTCCGTCATTGGCCCGCACCTGCACCCCTTTGGGAAGGGACCCGCCCGGAATCATGATGATACAGTCATCGAGCGAGGGTGAGGCGTCCACGATGGACACGCTTGCGCCGTCGTCGGTGCCTTGCTCGATCCGCAGATGGTAGAGTCGATTGGTGCCGCCGGTCTCGAATTGAAGGCCCGCCGTGTCGGCAACCTCGATGATGGGTCGATCAGTAGAAAGAATTCCGCTGGAATCAAAGCCACCGAGGAGATCGGGGGCGTTGGGGGATGCTGGCAAGGTGATGTCTTCGGTGAAGGTATCGGCACCGATGATGCAGACGTTGGTGTCTGGGGCGGAAGCGGCCTGAAGCAAGGCCCCCGCGATGGTGGTTCTGGGGGCGGCCAGGGTGCCGACCCCGTCGCCGCCGCCTGCTTCCACCCAGACGCAGTTTTCCACCGTGACCTCGATATCGGCCGTGGTCACGTCGCTCGAATCGAAGTCGTCGTATACGCTGACCGTCAGTTGATAGGGGCTTGCCCGATAGATCGTGGGGAAGACCCAGTCTTCGAGGGACTCGTAGGGTGATGTGGCATCGGAGCTGTCGCAGCCGCTTCCCGCGGTGCACTGAAGCTGACCCACGTCGGCCCCATTCCAGTCGAAGTGCAAGGGGTTGTCGTTCTCCGTGTCCGTGGCCCGCACCTGCATGGTGAGTTGTACGCCCACGGGCACGTTCATGTGCCAGACCGACCCGTCGAAGGTGGCGCCGAGAACATCGGTGATGACCGGCGCATGGTTGACGACCTCCAGGCGATGGCTGTCTGTGGCGTAGCCGTTGACGGTGATTTCCACCGTATAGATGCAGCCCAGTTTGTTGACATCGTCGGGCATGGTGAATTGTTGGTAGGTGTAGTCGTCCCAATCCCCGAAGGAGGCTTTGATGAGATCGGAGATGTTGCATTGAGGCGTTGGCTGGGCATCGATGACCTGCCAGTCCCGGCTCCAGGCCCAGGGGGCTGTGCCGTTGGGATCCGGAGGCGAGATATTCGCCCCCACCGAGATGGTGCTTCCATGCGAAACTTGTTGCGGATCCCCGGTGTTCCAAATGCTGACGCTGATGGTCGGGCAGGTGGCGCTGTCTTCCAGATCGGTCATGCCGTCGCAGTTGTTGTCGATGCCGTCTCCGCAGATTTCCGGATCGTTGCCCGGGAAGGCCAGATCCGTGCTGTCGTCGCAGTCGCCGCCGGCCGTGACGGCCGTATCGTCGCCCTGTGTGTCGTTCCAGCCAGCGCATTCCACATAACCGTCGCCGTCGTCGTCCGTCTCGTTGGCGTCTACGCCGCTCGAGCAGTCGTTGTCGTTGCCGTCGCAGACCTCGATGCCGCCGGGATAAGAGGCGTCATCGTTATCATCGCAGTCGGGCCCTTCGATGCTGATGTAGGCGTCACAGTCTACATAGGCGCTGTCGCCGTCTGAGTCGACGCAGTCGCTGCAGGATATCCAGTTGTTCTCGTCGAAATCGTCGCAGTCGGGGCCATCGATGCTGGTGTACGCATCGCAGCCCGCGTAGTGTCCGTCGCCGTCGCCATCCACGCAGGTGTCGCAAGATGTCCAGTTGTTTTCGTCGGCGTCGTCG
>JAGLDW010001220.1 GCA_023145395.1 Lentisphaeria bacterium
GAACCGGCACGGGCGAGTACTGGGAGTACCGCTGGGCACTAGTGGCCAAAGCCACGCTGTGGGCTGCGGACAAACTTCCGCAAGGACAAATCAAGGCGCTTTCCCCAACCACCGCCACCATTGCGAACCCCGCAGATGAATCCCTGCGATTGCACGCGGCATGGGATACGCCAGACGGGCTGGTCGGGGCCTTCGAGAGGGCGGTCGCTCCCGGAGCAAATGTCACTGTGTCGATCCCGGATGCCGGAAATCTTCGTTTCGCCCGCGGTCCAATCGTGCTCCGCGCACGTTTGCTGAACGCCAAAGGCGAAGCGTTGGACATTGCCGCTGCACCCCTGCCAGGCTCCACCCCCAGGATTCACCTTGCCATGCTGACGCTACCCGCTACCGCGAGCCCTGGAGATCTGGTGTCGGGCAGCTTTCAGTGCCAGGCGGACGCAGGAGCGAAGCCGCGTCTGGACATCATGCTGACCGATGCCTTCGGGCGGGTTGTGGATCTGCAAACACTGCGTCCTGGCACTGGCAAAAGCGCGCACGAGTTCAGTCTCTCCGTGCGGACTCCGCTCAGTGTGTTCCACCGCCTGTCTGTCACGGCCTACGACGAAGTGGATGGGGGCGAGCCCGTGGTGGCAGCTCTGCTTGAGAAGCCCCTGCTTGTCCCGGCTGCCGCGCGAGGGCATCTGGACGACTTCCAGCTCGGCGCAGGCTATGCGGTCATGCATATTCTCTGCCAGCCATATCTGCTCGATTCCTTCGTCGCATTCCTGCGCAAGCATGGAGTCACGGCCTGCACTGTCAACCGCACGTTCATCGAGCGCGGCATGCCCGCTTGGGGCGGCACGCTGTCCGGCGGAGGCATGGCTCACAAAGCCGATGATTCCACGCGTCCCCACTGTTTCAGCGATCCCAAGAAGGTGGACGAGCTCTGCCAGCGCACGGTGGCAAACGCGCGCCGACGTCAGGCGTGGGGCTATCTCGGCTACAACATGCACGACGAGGTCCATCTCCATCAGCAAGGCAAAGTCGAGACGTGTGACAATGCCGCCTGCGTCGCCGCCTTCCGCATCTGGGCCCAGTCCTGCTACGGAACAATCGCGGAAGCGAATAAGGAGTGGGGCACAAATCATGCGGAGTTCGCAGCAGTGGGCATGCCCCGGATCGAGAACATGAAGGAGGGCCAGAACCCCGCACAGTGGATCGACTACCGCCTCTTCATGGAGCGCGTCTGGGCCAATGCCTACGCCCAAGCTCACACCGCCGTCCGAGAAGCCTGCCCAAATGTGAACCTGAGCTTCACCAATCCCTACCGGTACAACGCGCTGTCAGGTACCAATTTCGAACTCTGGACCCCACACGAGGAGGTTTTGCTGCGCTACTTCCACCGCCATGTGGCGGACCGCTGTCGCAGTTGGAGCGACGCGCCCATGCTCGCCTGGATCGGCTATCGAACCCGGGCGGAGAGTCTGCGCAAGTTCATGTGGGAGTTTGCCTTCCAGGGCGGGGCGATGCCCATCTGGTGGGATCCCATCCTGCCCTGGGCCTATTCGGGCAAACGGGGTTTCACGCCTTGGTACATGTTCGGTCCGCTCTGGCGCGAGACGGGGCGGAGCCAAGCGGTCAGCGCGCCGGCGCTGGAGCTGGAACGCGGGCTCGGCCGGGTGCTGCGCACAGCCAATCGCGTTCCCGCGGACGTTGTCATTCTGCACTCGCAGGCGAGCATGCATCTGACCTATGTGCAGGCCGCGCTGGCGGAGGGGCAGATCACACATAAAGGAACCAAGGCCTATCGCGCCTCCGACGAGGCCATGGCCAGGGCAATTCAATGCCAGTCCTTCCCCTATCGCTATGCACGAGTCACGACACTTGAGGAGGATTTGGCGAATGCCAAGATTGTGGCATTGCCCTCGTGCCACGCCCTGGACGATCCCACAGTGGCGACGCTCAAACGCTTTGTCGAACGAGGAGGCCGTTTGCTGGCCGACACCATGCCCGCCACACATACGGGGCACGGCCGCCCACGCACATCCTCGCCATTGACATCCTTGTTCGACGGCAAGCGAGGTTTCTGCCTCGGCAAGCCCGCCGACTCTGCCTCGCAGGGCGAACTCATCTTCGCGCTGGCGGAGCTGACTCCCCTGCCCACGATCGCGGTGCGGACTCCGCAAGGCACGCCTCCCGCACGAATGCGTCTGTTCCGCTACCGCCTCGGCAGCGCAGAAGTCGTGGGCATCGTGCAGGGCGTGGGCGACGATGCGGAGCCTGCGCTGACACTACGCCTCCCCAACGACAAACGACAAGTCTACGATATGCGCCGGGGGGTGCTTCTGGGCAAGACGGGTGCCTCGCGAAGTCTCAAACTCATCCCAGGCGATGCCGCTATTTTCGCGTTGCTTCCCTATCGCCCCGGCGCACTCGCCGCAACCGTGAAAGCCAATGCGCGGACGCTGGAGATCCAGGTCCAGCTCGCCGACACGCCGACGGACGCCGTCCATGTATTCCGTATCGATATCACGCGCCCCGGCGACCCAGCGCCTTGCCACTGGTACAGCCGCAATGTGGTCGCGCCCGCCGGCGCGGCGACCTTCGACGTTCCCCTAGCCCAAAACGACCCCGCCGGCACCTGGCAAATCCAGATCCGCGACCTGCTCACCGGCACCAAAACCAGCCGAGACATCACCGTCTCCGCGAAGACGCTGCAGTAGGGGTGAGATAGCCGGTAAACGCAGCCAGGTCTGCACTTGGACCGCCTGAGCCGAGCGCAGCGAGACAGGCCGACATCTT
>JAGLDW010001221.1 GCA_023145395.1 Lentisphaeria bacterium
GCCTCCGGCAGCATGGCGCCCCCATTGAAGAGGATCCTCGAGGGACAGGCCAACGCGGTGTCCGTGCCGTCCGCAGAACGTCCCGCAAGGCGCAGAAAACGCAGCAGGTGGTGCGTGACGGCGGGGTCGGCGGCGTAGGGAAGCCCCATCTCCCGGATGCCGCGGGACCTCACAGGATCCGGCGCGTCGGCGTCTGTCCACGGGAAGAACCCGTCCCGCACCAGCGCCAGCACCTCGTCTTGTCGAAATGTGTGCACACGCGTTGTGGCCACGATGCCGCTGCCTGTGCCGGCGACGGCGATGTCGGCGCTTTCCGGCGCCTGTGGCGACAGGAGCAGTTCCTTGATCCGGCGGCATTCCTGGCAGAGCATGCTCCATTCGCGAGGAGGTAGGCGAGTCTGCCAGGCGGCCTCGGCCCGGCGTGCCAGCGCCATGTCCATGTTGTCGCCACCAAGCAGCAGATGGTCTCCCACGGCGGTGCGGCGCACAGTGAAGCCGGGCTCGATCTCGACCATGGAGAAATCAGTGGTTCCTCCGCCGACGTCGAGCACAAGCACGGAGTCGCCTTCCACCACCATGTCCTGCCACTGCGTCTCGTTGGCCCAAAGCCAGGCGTAGAAGGCCGCCAGAGGCTCTTCGATGAGTGTGACCTTGGGAAGCCCCGCCTCGTGGGCGGCCCGGAGGGTCAACTCGCGCGCGGTCTCGTCGAAAGAGGCCGGCACGGTGACAATGACGTGCTGTTCGGAGAGAGTGCAGGGAGTGCCGTCCGCATCGCGGAGGGCGCCGAAACGGTGGTCCCAGGCGGCTCGGACATGTCCGAGGTAGAGCGAGGAGACCTGGATGGGGGACAGCGCCTGCTCGTCCAGATGTCCTCCCCAGGGAAGGATGCCACGGGTGCGGTCGACGCCGGCGTGGGCGAGCCATGATTTGGCGGAGGCGATGAGACGCTCGGGAACGGCGGCGCCCTGATTGCGGGCGAACAGGCCGACGGTGGTCTGCGGATCCGCGTCCCAGGGAAGTTCCAGCGCGCCCTCGGGCAGCTCCGGCCCGGCGGGCAGATAGCAGAAGGACGGCAGCAGATCGGCGTCCGCAAGTTCGCCCGCGCTCACAAGCTGCGGGATCCTGAACTGCAGCAACTCCCGCGCCTCCTCCATGTCCACATAGGAGACGGCCGTGTTTGTCGTGCCTAGATCGATGCCCACCACGAAACGCGTTGGCTGGGTGTAGGCAGTCGCTGCATGTGTGGGAGGATTGGTCACGATCTCACTTACTGTACTGCGTCAACTTGAAGCCATCGGCTTCCGTGCAACATTAGGCAGTTGTGCCAAAACCCGAACCGCCTGCGTGCGCGGGACGTTACTTCTTCCAAAAAAGCTGGCGTGCGGAAGCGCGAAGCCATTTGTTTTTTTGCTGCATAAGGATTCTCAATGAAGGCGGAGGTCTCCATCATCGAGCCGAACGTGTCCGTCGATAGCGGCCTTCCGTCCGTTCCCTCGGGGTTGCGGCGCTGGGCGCGCGCGATGCTTGGCGTCCTGCTTCTGGCCGTCAGCGTGTGCATCACGGTCACTCTGGTGGTCTGGCGCCGGATGCTGTCGGAGTCCTGCAGCTGGACCGCGGCCTCCGACACCTGTCTTCTCGACGCCGCCGTCGCGGACCGCGTGGCGCAACTGCATCCCCTGGCCTCCAGTGTCCAGAGCGTGTTGGCCGATCTCGACGACACGGGAGACATGGTTGCGTTCGATCAGCGGATGGCGGAGATTTCAGACTTGTTCGACACGCGCGAGTTCGGCGAGGACACGGCCGCCAGCGCGCTGATCGTCATCCGCCCGGATGGATCGACGGTGGGCACGCTCGGAGGACCGTTCTCCATGCCGCCCGCCGAACTGGTCGCATCGCGAATTCTCAACAGTGGGCACCAGGGGCCTGTCGCCGTCGCCTGGACGGGCGCCCGTGGACGCGTCCGGCTTGGCTTGGCGCTCCCACTCCGCCACAACGGCGAGTACCAGGGCCAGTTGCTCGCCGATGCCACGTCGGTCTTCGGAGTCTTCAAGAACTGCGGAGAAAGGGGAATGAGCGCGGGATCGCTGCTCCTGGGCGGATCGCCCGCCCCCCTGCTTCTGCGTGGGGAGCGCCAATTGGAGCACGAGGATGTGCAGAAGGTGCTGCGGCGGGAACCGGGTTCGCTCGTTGCGCTGCGGGGCGGAGTCGTCGCGGCCGCCCTGCCGTTGCAGAGCCAGTCGCCGGACTTTGTCCTGATGACCGTGTTCCCCATGTCGATTTTGCGCTGGGGCTTGCTCGTGGGGTGGGTTGTCCCCGTCCCCCTGGTCATTCTCTTCCCGCTTGCCCTCGCTCTCATCCTGTTCCCCGGAGGCGCTGCGAAGAGGGGGGCGTCGATGGGAATCCTCGAGACGAGTGTGGCGAGAAGTGCGCCGGGGGCGGACGAGGAATGCGCGCTGGAGTCTCTGCGGAAGGCGGCGGAGCGCCTCGGAGACAGTGTGGTCGTGTGCGGGCAGGATGGCATGGTCGAGTACATCGACGAGGGGTTCCAGGAACTCACGGGGTACGAGCTGGCCGATGTGCACGGATATCCGCTCGCCATGCTCGATGCCGAACGCAATGTGGAGGCATTCGAGTGGGATATCTGGCGCCCGCTCTGGGAAGGGCGTACCTGGCAGGGAGTGTTCGCCTGCACCTGCAAGGACGGGGAACAGATGCGCATGGATGCGACCATTGTGCCTGTGAAAGACCATGCCGGCGCCGCGAAATACCTGATGGTGGGACACGATGCGACCGATATCGCGGTGCTCGAGTCCCGCCTGAACCAAGCGCAGAAAATGGAGACGATCGGAGAACTGGTGGGCGGAGTCGTCCACGACTTCAACAACCTGCTCACGGTCATTCTCGGCAACTGCAGCCTGGTCAAGATGCAGCCGGAGTCGCTTGACCCTGTGTTGTCGGAGAACATCGACGAGATCTCGAATGCCAGCAAACGGGCGGCGAGCCTCGCCAAGCGCCTTTTGGTGTTCAGCCGGACCAAGGAGTCCGCGCCCGAACTGTTCGATCTTGCCGAAATCGTGGGCGAGACCGAGAAGATGCTGCAGCGATTGATCCGGGAGGATGTGAGAATCCAGGTTCTGCTCCCCCCCGAGCCCGTCTTCATCATGGCGGATGTGGTCCAGATCGAGCAGATCCTGATCAACTTGGTCGTGAACGCCCGCGACGCCATGCCCACGGGGGGATTCCTCACGGTCCGCGTCTCGAAGGTCATGTTCCGGGAGACGGAGGAGGAGGACGAGAATGCTCCCCGCCCTGGAACCTATGCCATGCTGTCGGTCAAGGACACGGGCCATGGGATGCCCGAGGACGTGAAGGAGCGCATCTTCGAGGCATTCTTCACCACCAAGGGGGAGGAGGTCGGGACGGGACTGGGTCTTGCGACGGTCCAGGGCATCGTCAAGAAGAATGGCGGCTCGATCACGGTGGATAGCCAGGTCGGCGTCGGCACCACGTTCTCGATCTACTGGCCCTTCGAGGCGCCGCCGCGCCGGTTCGTGGGGGAGACTTCCGAGGAGGGGGCGGAGGCGCAGCTCCCGCCGGAGATGGGCGGGCGCTCTCCCTGCATTCTGGCTGTCGATGATGAAAAACCGCTGCTCGACATGGTGCGTCGCGTGCTGACGATGCATGGCTACACGGTCCATGGGGCGACCAATGCGGATCAGGTCCGCCGGATCTGGAAGGAGCATGGAGACGAAGTGGATCTGCTGCTCACCGATGTGGTGATGCCCGTCATGAGCGGGGTCGAGATTGCCGCCATGCTCAGAAAAGAACGCCCGGGTCTGAGAGTGGTCACCATGTCGGCCTACACCGATTCCGTCGTTTTGAAGCTTGGCGTCCGCAAGAACGAGGTGCAGTTCATGCAGAAACCCTTCACCCCCGATCAGTTGCTGGCGACTGTGCGCACCGCGTTGCTTCGCCCGGATGACAGAGCCGAGGCGTCCACCCATGCCTGACCTGAGTGTGCAACTGGGCGCCGTCGCGCTGCGCAATCCGATCGTGACCGCCTCGGGGACGTTTGGCTATGCCAGGGAGTACGAGGGGCTTGTGGCGATGGACAAGCTTGGTGCGGTGACGGTGAAGGGGGTTTCTCCCTTTCCCTCCCACGGCAATCCGACGCCACGCACAGCCGAGGTCTTCGGCGGCATGCTCAATGCCATTGGCCTCCAGAACCCCGGCGTCGATGCCTTCATCGAGAAGCCAGACTACCTTCCCTACCTGCGCACGCTAGACACCAATGTCTTCGTCAACATCTGGGGAAAAACGGTCGGGGACTATGTGGAGATGGCCCGGCGACTCGATGCGGAGCGCGAGGGAATCGCCGCTCTGGAGGTGAACATCTCCTGCCCGAACATCAAGGAGGGCGGCATTGCCTTTGGCACCGATCTGCACATGGCCGCCACCGTCGTGGGCGCTGTGCGGCGCGCCACCACCTTGCCTCTGATCACCAAGCTGAGCCCAAACGTGACCAAGATCGGCGATTTCGCACGCTGTGTCGTGGACGCGGGCAGCGACATGGTGTCGTTGATCAACACGCTCCCCGCTCTCGCCATCGACATCGAGTCGCGGCGTCCCAGAATCGCGAATGTGACGGGTGGATTGAGCGGACCCGCCATCAAGCCCATCGCCGTGCGCATGGTCTACGAGGTCCGTTGCGCCGTGGATGTTCCCATCATTGGCATGGGCGGCGTCCGCTCCGCCGAGGACGTGGTGGAGTTTCTCATCGCGGGCGCCGACGCCGTGGGTGTGGGAACCGCGATCTTCTCCGACCCCGCCTGTCTGTCCCGCATCGTCTCCAATCTCGACACCTACCTGTCCAACCACGGAATCCAGCATGTCACCGACCTGACAGCCACCCTCCAGACAGACTAGCTCCCCCCCCTTCAAAGCAATCCCATGGAGGAGTGGAGGAGTGGAGGAGT
>JAGLDW010001222.1 GCA_023145395.1 Lentisphaeria bacterium
GGCATCGATGAAAACCTCGACGCAATCATCGGTCCAGACATTGCCCTCGGGCGTGGTCACCTTGGCCGTCATGTAGCGAGTGCGGTTCTCGTGGCAGACAAAGCCCAGATACAGCGTGTTGTCTCGACGACCAAGATGGACGAGCGTCGGCATCTCGGACTTGCCGGTGCCGTCGGAGAGGACCATGGACACGGTGGTGGCCTGACGCCAGGCCGGATCCCCGTCGATCTCGCCGTCAATCACTGGTGTCGCGGCAAGCTCGGGTATGGAGACTGTGGGCCGGGAGTACAACTGCGAGGTGCCCGAGTCGATTTCGTCCGTCAAGATCCGGAAACGCTGGCTCACCGGCTGGGGGCGGAAGGACGGTCCAGGCGGAACGACCTGCCCGGCCAGCGTCTGGTGTAGACGCAGCGCGCGCCGCGCAACCATCCACCGAATGGCATCATACTCGCTGAAATCGAGACCGTTGGGCTGTCTTAGCGGGCCAACCACCACGGTGCGCGCTTGTTTGTCGCGCAAAGACAATCCGGCCTTCAGCGCCTCCTCCCGCGAGAGTTTGGCGGCCCAGGTCGATCGTCCACGCAGCCCCGCCGCATCATCGAGATGCTCGCGAAGGTAGGCTAGGAATGCCTCGGCCTCCACCGCCAGTTTTGCCGCTTCCCCTCCCGTCTTCCCGCCCCGCGAGATCAATTCTTCCAGCAACATCAGGTAGCGATAGTCATCCAGCCCCTCGCGGAATCCCTCCCAGCCGGTGGCCGGGCCGCCACGGGTGTTTTCCCCCGGCAGATAGTGTGCCACCCAGACGCCGTACTTGCCGTCGAAGTCGCTGTCGAGGCTGCCATACCCACCGCGATACTCCCAGTTGTAGGAGCCATCGAGGCGATGTCGCCAGCAGAACAGGCCGTAGTTCCAGCGTCCAGTTTCGGGGCGATAATGCTCCACATCGCAATTGTAGACCAGCACTTTCTTGCCGGCCTTCCGCGCCTTTTCCAGCACGTCGGGCACCACGATGCGGCCGTTGCAGGTCCACATGTCCGAATCGGGTCCAGCCCGTCCCACGAAGTAGGAATCCGGCGGACCATCCTGCTCGGTTGGAATACCGGCTTTCTTGAGCAGTTTCAGGTGGGCGATATTGCTCAGGCGCTCCGCTTCGTCGTGATAGCCCGGTTCGTCGTACGGCTGCACATACATCCTCGGCCAGCCACGTTGTTTGGCCTCGGCTATCAGGGCTTTGTGGAAGCGGATGTACACTTGGTCATAGGCGGCTTCCCCCGGCTTGCCGACTTGTCTTGCCGCCTCCCGCCCGGAATCGCTTAGCAGCACCAGGTCCGAGGGAAAATGCAGGTCCCGATACGCGTCCATGAACCACTCGAACCAGGTGTCGTCTTTGAAGTGGAAGGTCACCTCGCCGTTCTCGACGACATAGCTGGACTTGCCGACGCCCATGCAAAGGCCCACCGAGGTCATGCCCTGCCGTCGCATGTCGGCGAGGTCCGCAGCGATGGCCTGGCGTTTGTCGGGGACATTCTGCCAGACGCGATAGTAGGGTCCGAAGAATTTTCCCTGGGCTTCGGGCAGGGAGAAGGGCAGCACCCGAACCGAGAGAGGGAGGTCCGTCGTGGCGCCGTCGATGGTGATGGAGATTTGGCCGGAGTAGAGGCCTGGTCTGGCGTCGGGCGGGGTATTCAGGGTCAGCCAGAAGCGCTGCGTGGTTCCGCTGGACACGGAAAGCGGCTCGGCTAGTGGCTCGATGTAGGTTGGCATGTCGGCCACATAGGCGGTGGAGCTGTAGAATGTGCGTCGGTCTCGGCATTCCGCGCGTCCAATCTCCCAGGTTTCAGGGGGCAGCGTGGCTCCATTCGGTCCGCTCGCTGGCGCGACGTTGATCGTCACTTTCCGCAAGTCCCGCAACCCATGCAGGCTGAAGGTGAGCGGCTCGCGTTCGCCCTGGGCCACGAAGAGCGCCAGCTTCTCGAGACGATTGTCCGGCACGCTGTTCGGAAACACATGGTGCAGATAGGAGCGCGAGAACAACTGACAGCCTCTTTCTTTCTCCTCGTCATTGGGCGGCAAGCCGGCGTTGCGCTCGACGTATGCTAGACGTTGGAGCTTGGTTTTCGGGTCCGGGATCTTGGCAAAGCGCAGGTTGTCCAGGACGAAGGCCATGGTCTTGCGCGGGATGCTGGCGTAGGGATAGAAGTGGAGCACGGCGTTCAGGTTCAGCGCCTTGCTCTGTCCCTTCAGATTCACCATGACATCGGTGTTCCAACCCGGCTTCAAGGGCCAGGAGTTGAACACGTTCGCCCTGTCCTCGGTGTCGATGCGGCAGCTCAGGCGCATCTCCGCGTCCCCCTCGACGAACACATCCATGAGCAGCGATTCGTGTTTCGACCAGTCGCCATTCTTGGGGTGCCAGCTCAATCCGGGCCACGTATCCTTGTCGTTGCCGGGCACCTGCACGCGGAGTCCGAACTCTCCGTGGGTCTTGACCGCGTTGGTGCGTTCGACCGTGCAATTGCTGGCGACAAAGGGATTGTCCTCGTCCGACTCGAAGGAGGCGATGCGGCCGGCGTCGCCCGCGTCGGGAACCCGCAGGCGCACATGATCCAGAAAAAACGTCTGGTCTTCGCGCGGACAGCTGTAGTAGAGGAACACGCTCTTGATTCGAGTGATGTCCACCTTGCCGCCCGCCATTGTTTCGACGGATATCGTGACATCCTGATTCGCGCCGGGCTTGAGCGTCACGGAGGAGAACACGAAGATGCCATCCGCGCCGTCCAGGCGGAGATTCAGGTGGCTGGACTTGTCGCCGGCGACAAATACATCGAACACCAGCTCGCGTCCGGTCCAGTCCATGTCGTTTTTTGCATCCACATAGATTCCGGGCCAGCTGTCCTTGCCCGAGCCCTTGCAGTGCAGA
>JAGLDW010001223.1 GCA_023145395.1 Lentisphaeria bacterium
CCATTGCATAGTCATCCCGAAAGGTGGTGGAGGACTGGAGGACTGGAGGACTGGAGTGACTGGAGGACTGGAGGTGTGGAGTGCTGCTTCTAGGCTCGAACTGCATTGTGCGGCGGCGTCCATGGAATCGCTGTGATTTGGCTTCACGAGTCCTGTTTCGTCATCCACTCCAGGAAGCGCCGGGCGCAACGATCCAGGTTCTCGATGGAGCCCCCGCCGCGCAGAGGGGAGCACATCTCGTAGGCGACCGTGCCGTCGAAGCCGCCGTCGCGGAGTCCGCGCAGGAACTCGGCGTTGGGCAGATCGCCGTCGCCCATGGGCACGGCGCGGACAAGATCGGGCTCGCCCGAGCGGTAGTTGATCAAGGCCGGCTCGTAGGTGAAGCGCGGAAGGCGCACGTAGTCGGCGAAGGTGGTGTGGACGGTGTGTGGCGCCATGGCCTTGGCTGCCTCGTATGCGGGTTCGCCACGCAGAGCTGGCGACCAGGCGTCGAACATGAGTTTGCAGTTCGACCGGTCCACATCATGCAGCAACTCCAGAAGCGCCTTGCTGTGCACCGCCACGTCGTGGTGATTCTGGATGCCGATGGTGATCCCGAAGTCGGCGGCATTGTCACAGCATTGCTGGATTGCATCGACTGTGCGGGTCCAGTTCGTGGCGATGGGCAGGTCGGCGCGCTCATAGGATGTGAATACGCGCACCAGTCCACAGTCCAGCGCTTTTGCGAACTCCGCAAGTTTCCGGGTGTAGGCCACCTGCATTTCGATGAACGGCACTTCGCCGCTCTCCACCCCTCCCGCGAAGTTGGTGTACCCGGCCACGCAGGCGACCTCCACGCCGCAGGCTCGACAATGCTCCGCCAAATCGGCGACCTCATCGGGTCCATAGTCGAGCACGCTCAGATGCGGACGCTTCGCCATGAACATCACTGTTGGGTAGCCAAGCTCGGCCGCGTGGCTCACGAACTGCTTCAGATCCAGGCTCGCCTGACCCCAGAACCCCGCGTAGCTGACCGAAAACAAAGTTGATTTCATGGAAGATCCTTTCGTTGAAATCTGGCACAACAACACTGGAGACTTGTCACTTTTCCGCAATGTCTTTGCCGGGGCCCGTGGAGCCGGGCTTGTATCCCTCCAGAGGCTTTCCCTGGAAGGTTGGGCTCGTCACTATCGTGCTTGTGAGATTCGGCCATTTCACCAGATCCGGCAGCGGCTTCATCTTGTCCGTGAAGTTGTTGAGCAGTTTGACGTACCCGAAGCTGTTGGCCATGATTGCCTCTTCCGGTGTGATGAATCCGAAGCTGCACTCACGTGTAATCAGATTCGCGGGGGCATCCTCCATGCCATTCAGCGCGGCCACCGGGCCGTTGAAGATCGAGCTTTCAATCACAACCGCCGAGCCGGGCCCAATGTCGCACAATGGCGTGTTCCGCTTCGGTGTCTGGTTGCTTTTCCAGTTCCATTGACAGTCATCGTAGTTGATGAACTTCACGTTGGCCTGGCGCCATTTTGGGTAGCATCTCAACAATTGATGACGGTTGGTGCGTCCACCACTTCCAGATTCGAGACGCACATTGCTGAACAGGTATGTTCCGGTATTGCGTCCGCCTCCACGGATATCGACCACCAAGTCACAGCCGGTGCACTGGGCGGTGTTGACCTGCACGTTCCCGCCATGCTCGAACTGGAACACGGTCTTGCAGGACAAGGCAAACATGAAGTTGAAGAGGAAATCGACGCCCTGTGAGTGAAGCACCTTGAACGCCGTGTCCAGATTGCGGACCGTGATAAACTCAAACAGGCAGTCCGACGCACACATATTGACCTCGCTACCGAAGCGGAACCCAGTGTCGGCGCTGCCGAGGGTGAGTGACGAGAAGCGGTTGATCATGCTGCCATACCCCTTCTTCGAATGCATCTGGATCAAGATACCCGCTCTGGCTGCATCCTCCTTGTTTGGGTTTATGCCGTAGAGGTTCAGGTCCTTGATCGTCATCCCGGTGGAACCAATGACGTCAAACATGATCCCGCCAGCCTCTCCGCCCCAGATCAATGCCGTGCCGAGAAAGTTGCCCGAACGCAATGGGTTCGCGCGCAGACCGCCACAGGAGTCCCCGAACACAGTCAGTCCTGTCACCGCTCCTCCGACCGCGCAGTTGATGGTCACTGTGTCGGTGACGAGGTACGTTCCGGCCGG
>JAGLDW010001224.1 GCA_023145395.1 Lentisphaeria bacterium
TGCGCCTCAACTTGCACGGACGAATGCGACTATGAATTTCAGCACGTCTGCGACGGCCTGGGGGCTTACCGGGTCTGCGCCGACAACGACGCGGATTCCTGTTGGGATCTGGGCGATGCCATTCCCTGCGGCTACGGCGAAGAATGCAATGTCAACTCAGGCGATTGCGAAGTCGTCTGCACCGATCTTTGCGCCTTGACCGACCCCGTGCGCTGCAGCGCGGATAACAGCGCCGTGGAAAGTTGCGGCGCTGATTATGATGGTGACGTGTGCAAAGAGTGGGGCGTTTTGCAAAGCTGCGGCGCGGGCACGAGCTGCTATTTGGGTGCCTGCATAAGCGACGACCCGCCCTTCACCGTGCTCATCTCGGAGTTTTTGTACGATGCAGAGAGCACAAACGATGGCGACTACGAGTTCGTCGAACTCTGGGGCCCAGCCGGTTCTTCCTTAAACGGTTACTCACTGGTGGGCGTCAACGGCGCCAACGGGGATGTGTACCTGACCATCGATCTGTCCGGTGCGACTCTTTCCAGCGACACCTTAGGCCATTTGCTCATCGCCCAGGGCGACAGCTTGATCGAGGGCGCGGATGTGACCTGGGCCTCTCCTGATCTGCAAAATGGCGAAGACGATGCCATCCAGGTGCGTTGGCGCGGGCAGGTGATTGTGGACGCTGTGGCTTATGACCCCAACAATGGGTGTTCCTATGGGGAGGGCGATCTGGCACCATCGGGTGACTACAGCAACACCCTCGAGCAAATGTATTGTCTTGGGCGGCAATGGGACAACAACAACGACACCTATCGGGACAGCGACGACAACTTCACTGATTTCTGGAAGCGCAGCTATTGCACGCCGGGCTGGGAAGGCTGGATGTACCGCTACGGCGTATACAACACTTATTCCACGGGCGAGTATGTGGATAGCACTCCGGCGGTGGACACGGCGACGGGAAATATCTATGTCGCCAGCTATGACTACTTCGATGCGGTGGGACCTGATTTTAGCATGTTGTGGTATGTTTCGCTGTCGGGATTCAAAAGCTCACCAGCTTTGTCTCCCGACGGTTCGCAGGTCTATCTGGGGGTGGTCGATGGTGGCTTGAATGCCTTCGATACTTCAAACGGCGATGTCGTTTGGTCCTCGCCTTCCGGGGGCCGGTCCTCGCCGGCGGTGGATTCGGCAGGAAACATTTACGTGGGCACCCGGGCACCGTCCTTCGCGGCCATTACAAGCGATGGCTCAATGATATGGGAAGCGCCGGAGTCGGCATGGGTGGACAGTTCTCCCGCCTTGGCGCCGGTAGGTCCGGATGGATCCATGGTGGTTGTTTACGGGGTGGGCGGGGTCGGCTCAGGCGCAATCGTTGCTCGGAATATTTCGACTGGTGCTGAAGTTTGGCGGGTGGTTGCTGGAGGTGGATGCAACAGCTCGCCGGCCATCGGTTCAGACGGTAGCGTGTACGTCGCTTGCGATGACGGCGTGCTTCATTCTGTCAATGGCGCCGACGGAACGGAGAACTGGGCGGTGGTTGTGTCCAGTGACACGGGAGGGTCCACGGAGCTCATCAAGGGGCGCAGTCCGGTGGTGAAGACCGACGTGGACAGGGATTGGATCCTGATGACCGGTGCTGGCAACGATCAGAATTTCACCATCGTCGACAGCCTCAACGGCGATCTCCGGGACGATTACAACTATGGAGAAGCCTTGTCCAGCATGACCGCCCTGGCAGATGGCGGCTTTGCCCTGGTCTGGGGCGATGGCAATCAGCATATGTTGGACATCTGGGGACCAGGTTTCGATAGCTTCGAATGGTACGACGAACTGGGCGTCTACGATCCCGACGCCTGGATCGTGGGCTCGGTCAACGTGGAGTACCTAAGCGCCTACGACTTGGGCCTGTTGTACGTGGCCACGGCCGAGGGCATGCTTTACGGGTACTACCTGCCGGTGGGCCTTTTCTCTTCTGCCGGCAGCTTCCCCAAATT
>JAGLDW010001225.1 GCA_023145395.1 Lentisphaeria bacterium
ATGGGCAAGTCACGGACATTCGCGATTCCTCCCGCCGCGCATAGAGCCGCTGCGGAGCCAGCCGCTTCGCCAGTGGCCATGCAGGTGCCCATGACGCGTGCGGAACCATTGGCCTCGCGCGTGGAGGAAAGACACCGCCCGGCCACAAGCAGATTCCTCACACGCTGCGGAATCAGACAGGCGTACGGGATGTCGTAGGACTGGCCGTCTTTGACGGGGATGCGCACTTGGTCGGTCCCCGCTCCGTGGAGGTCCACATGGTGCGCTCCCTTGGCGATGCCATGCGGCGATTTTCTGCCTTCGACCACGTCGTCCATCGTCAGCATACCCTCGCCGACGATCCGCCGCGTTTCGCGGATGCCGATGCGCGGGGCGATGCCGGAGACACATGCCTGCTCGAAGCCGGGAACGGAGCGCGCCAGGAACGCCGCGGCCATCGCAATCTGCGCGCCGAGCGTGCCAACGGACTTCGAGAGACTGGGCACGTCGGCGGCATCGATCCCCGCCAGGCGCGTGGTGTTCACGCACACCTCCCGTTTCCGCACAGACGTTGGCGTCATGAACGCCGCAGTGCAGGGGAACATGGCACCGCATTCGATGGCGTGTCCAAGCGTTTTCCCCTGGGCCGACAGCGCAGCATAGGGATAGCCAGCATCCGCCAACCGCCGCGCGCATTCCACCGGATCGCTAGAAAACACCAGATTCTCGCCGAGAAGAAATTCGCCTGGTTCATCCTGGACAAACTCGACCAGCGCTGCGAAATCGACATTGCACATGCGAAATGTCAGACTGATGGGCTGAAGTTCCCCGCGTTCGCCTCCAGCCTCGACAGGCGCGCCTGCCAGGCACGCGATATGGGCGTCCCCCGTGGCATCGATGAACTGCTGCGCCGCGATGCGTCGGTGCCCGTTGCGGTTGACCACCGACACAGCCTCCACCCGTCCATCCGTCATCTCGACGGCATCCACAATCGTGTGAAGCAGAAGCTCCACTCCGGCTGCCTCAAGCGTCTCGATCAAGGCGAGTCGGAAGCATTCGGGATCGACACACACTCCCCACACCGTTCGCCAGTCGCACACGGGACCAATGGTTTCGCCAAAGGCATCGCACCGATCCAGCAGCCTGCGCAGGACACCGCCCACGACCCACTCGCCGCGGGAGTTGCAGGCGCCGAGAATAGGCAAACCGGTGATCGCGTCGCCGCCAACGGTCCCCTCGGACTCCACCAACAGCGTGCGCGCCCCGTTCGCGGCGGCGGCGATCGCGGCCGCGACACCCGCCGCGCCGCCGCCTGCGACGACAACTTCGTACACACCAGAGTCATTGGCATTCATGGCACAGTCCTCTCACGAGACACTCGAGGCAGTATCGCGGTCACTAATGTAAAGCTATTTCCGTGCGGACCCCAAGGGATGTCAAAGCCGCGCATTCCGCAAATCCTCCAAATCACCGAGCTACCAGTCATAGGTGCGCACGGGGAGCGGATCCCGGGCGTCAGCGAGGCGGTCGAGCAAGAGGCGTTCCATCGTGGTTCGTTGGCGTCCATAGCCGGAGTCCGCCCAGAGATTGACGAACTCGCCGGGATCATTCCTCAAATCGTACAATTCGCCGTAGGGGCGGCCCGCGTAGTGGATCAATTTCCAATCTTGCGTGCGCACGCCCACTTGGTCCACACTCGTTGGATCCAGTCCGCGCGCAGCCAAATCTGGTGCTTCACGCTCCTGCACAAGCACGGACTCACGGCCACTGGCACCGTCATCCCCGCGCAGCAGCGGTGCAATCGAGTGCCCCTGCACACCTGGTTGCGGGTCGATGCCGCAGAGATCTAGCACGGTGGGCATGATGTCCACCTGTTCGACCATGGCGTCGATGACGCTCCCCCCCGAGTCCGCCCCAGGCACATGCCAGATCATGGGCACATGGATGACCTCGTCGAAGAGGAAGGGACCGTGCCGCCACTGCCAATGATCATTGAGAGACAGGCCGTGGTCGCTCGTGAACAGCACGATCGTGTCGTCCCACACTCCCAGACGTTTCAGCGCTTGGACGAGGCGTCCGAACTGCGTGTCGAGGAAACGGGCCTGGTCGTAGTAGGTGGCCATGATCCGGCGCAATTCCGGTTCGTCGGGATGCCGCCCCCTCGCCACATATCCTTCGTAGCATTGACGGTACCAGTCGGGTTTTCGCGCCAGATCGTCCTCGCGCAGCTCGGGCACGGGCATGTCGGCGGGATCGTAGTGTCCTGCATACTCTTCGGGGACGTGGCAGGGGGGGACCAATTCATGGTACGAGCAGTGACAGAAGAATGGGCGGCCGGCAGCTGTTTGACGCTCTATGAAATCGATGGCCTGCGTGGTCGTCCACGTCAATTCATGCGCGGCCTCGGGCACGGCCTGTCGGCTGTACGCCCGGTCCAGCATGCCGGGGCACTCTCGCGCCAGGAAATCCACATATTCCCGGCCAAGGAAGTTTTCCGTCATGTGCACTTCCTGGAACCCGTAGTAGGGGACGTCCACGAGCGGTACAGTCTGGCCGGGATGCACGCTGTCGGGCCTCGCCTCGATATGCTGGTTCGCATGTCGTTGCTGAGGTTCAAAATGAATCTTTCCAGCCGCGCAGGTGGCAACCCCGTGTTCGGCAAGCGCCCCGGGCAGTGTCACCTCGCTTCGAGGCAGTTCCACCCCGTTCGCCCACACCCCATGAATGTGCGGATAGCGGCCCGTGTAGATGGACGCCCGCGTTGGCATGCACACAGTGTGCGAGCAGAAGGAGCGTGTGAAGCGTGTGCCCTCTGCGGCGAACGCGTCGATGCACGGGGTCTCGAGCAGTGGGTTGCCGTAGCAGCCCAACGCGTCCGCACGGTGCCCGTCGGTGATGAAAAACACTACATTCTTTGGTTTCATGCTGAACTCCCGACCATCATTGAGAAACGACTTTCTACCTACTTCACAATTCCAGATCATCGAGAGGGCTGACGACACTGGATCCCTCCGGCTGAGGAATGTGGGTGTAGATCATTGTAGTTGAAACGTCCTTATGCCCCAGCAGTGCCTGGATGGTGCGAATGTCAGTGCCCCGCTGGAACAGATGAGCAGCAAAACTGTGCCGGAAGGTATGCGCGCTCACGCGCTTGGTCATCCCAGCGCATCGAGCGGCAGACTGGATCGCTTTGTTCACCACGCTGCGGTCAACGTGGCGACGATGCTTCTGATCACTGCGAGGATCCACGGACAGGTTCCGTGTCGGAAACACGTACTGCCAACCCCATTCCGTCGCAGCAGCGGGATGTTTTCCTGCCAGCGTACCGGGGATATGGACTGCGCCGCAACCGGTGGCCAGATCCTGATTGTGCAGTGCGCGCACATGCACAAGATGCTCCCGAAACGGAGCTTCCAGGACCCGGGGCAACGTGGTGACTCGATCCCTGTCTCTCCTCTCGGACCAGACGGTCAATTCCCCCTTCTCGAAATCCATGTCGTGCACCCGCAGCCGCACGGCTTCCATGATTCGCAACCCACTTCCGTAGAGCAGTTTCACGATGCGTTGCGGCGTGCCTTGCATCAACGCGATGACCTGCGCCACCTCTTCTCGGGTCAACACTAGGGGAATCTTCGGCTCTTTGCTGGCCCGCACCGCGTCGATCCGCCCCTCAAGCGGCAAATCCAGCACGTTCTTGTACAGAAACGCCAGCGCGTTCGTGGCTTGGTTTTGCGTCGAAGGCGCAACCTCCCGATCCACGGACAAATGGGTCAGAAACACTTCGATCTTCCGAGACCCATTCGCCAGGTCAGAACGCCGAGACATTTCGTGAAAGCGCACATACCGCCTGATCCAGCTGCAGTATGCCCGTTCCGTGTGGGACGAGTAGTGACGTCGGCGCAACACCTCGCGCACTTCATCCAGAAGTCTTGATTTCTGTGGACCTGACACAAATACTCCTGCTTAGGGTCCGCATGGACCCTTGGCGCACCTCGACCTCCAATGCTCTGCTTCTCCAGTATTCCACGTCCATAGGGATCGCTGTGAATCAAAGACAACAATGCCCCATGTTATAGACAATATCAAGATATCGTAGTTAATCGCCCCGATACTACTTGGTTTTCCTGCATGGAGGAGAGGGTAATCTGGAGTCGGTCCCGCTGTCTGCGTTTTCGTCCGTGTGGTTTCGGAGTATATTCCCCACCCATATGCAGAAGCTGAAAGCTGGAAGATCTCTGTCTTCAGATCAACAACATGGAGCAATCTCCCATTCCCTCCGCCTTCGCACCCCGTATGCGCGCGTTCGCCAGTCGGAGTCCGCGTCTGTTCTCCTTGCTCGTTGGCTTGCTGATCCTGGCGGCGCACTACGCCATCTTCCGCCAATACCTCCCCAACCGCAACGGCAACCTTGGGCACGACTTCAGCTATATCCTTCCTCGATTGCTGGACGGGTACTACTGGTTCCGCCAGAACGGCGCCTTCTCCATCCACTGGTTCTCGCCCGCGTTTTGTGGTGGCATACCTGTTTTTCCCCACCCGACCAGCACCTATCTATCGGTTCCGCAGTTTCTTACCTTCTTGATGGATCCAGTCTCGAGTCTGCAACTGTCGTTTCTGGCCTTTGGCGCGGTTGGCTATTTCGGTATGCACGCCCTCCTGAGGAAACCGTTCGCGACGTCTCGGGAAACCGCTTGCCTGGGGGCGACGCTCTTCCTGTTCAACGGTTTCTACAGCCACCGCTTCCTGATTGGCCACACGAACTTTCACGCCTTCATGCTTGTCCCCGTGATCGCCTTCCTGCTCTTGCGCGAGGATGCCCGGCGCCGCGTCAGCGTATGCATGGGCACCTTGGCGGGTGTGTGTCTGGCGTATGGCTTCCACTCGGGCATGGGGCATGTTCTCCCCGCTGCATTCCTGGCTGTGGTCCTTGTGGCACTGCTGCATCTAGGATCCGGCTTCTCAGCCTCTCGCGCCTGGATGCTCGGCGCCAAGTTCGGCGTGGCGATTCTGGTGGTGGTGTGCCTGTCCGCCGCCAAACTGAACGCCGCCCTTTCGTTTCTAAGCCATTTTTCGCGAGCGCAGTACGCCATCCCCGGCGTCGTGGGGGCATTCGATCTGTTCGCCTTCTGGCTGAGAAGCATGTTCATCGGCCCCCAGCATGTCCTGGCTCAATCGGTGCTCGCCAACACGCAGGTCTTTCTCGGGCGGCATGAGTTCGAGTTCGGGGTGACCTTCATTCCGGCAGTCCTCCTGGTGGTGGCCGCCGCCGAGGGGGCGCGGCGCCTCTCGGGGCAAAATCTCAGCACGCGACTTCGGCAGGTGAACCGGGGTGCGCTCCTGGTGGCACTTGCCTTTGCCCTTCTCTTCCTAGTGCCAATCCTGCTAAACCACTACAGCCCAGCCTGGAACGCGTTGATCAAGCGGTTGCCGATTCTGAAGAGCAGCAGCCAGATGACACGCTGGTTCTGCGCGCACATCCCAGTGCTGGTTGTGGTGAGCGCGATGGCCGTGAAGCACTCTCGGCTTCTGAGCAAACACCGCCTCCCGCTGGCCTGCGCAGGCGTATGCGTCGTCATTGCCCTGAACGCTTTCTCCGACCGCCAGTTCTACCAGGAACAGTCCTACAGTCCAAATCGCATCCTGGCCGCATACCGACGCTGCCGCGCCGGTGAACAGGCGCCGCAGATTGATCGCGTCGTGGTGTGTGTGGATCCAAACACGGGCAAGCTGGCCATGCCCCTGAATAGAAATGACTCTGTCGCGGAGGGCAACTCGCAGATGCTTGCCGACGAAGCTGTCTTCGGATATTTTCTGGAGACCTTCCCCGTGAAGCAACTGCGGCCGGGCCCGATTCTCAGCGATGTCGGAGGATGCCTGAACCTGAAGAATCCGGCCTCCTACGTATGGCCAGGAGCAAATCATTGTCAGCCGGGGGATCACTTTCGGCTGGACCAGCGGGAACAGGCGGAGGCGTTCGTCAACTACCGTGGTTTCCCATTCGCCATCTCCGTCCGACAGCGTGTGGCAAACATGGTGACCATCGTGACCGCGGTGGCCGCTCTCGCGTTGCTGGCCTGGTGCTGCGCCACATCGGAGACCGCGGAAGCGGTGTGGCGGCGGTGGTCCGATGCGAGGGAGGCATCGGATCAGTCGTAGGTCTGATCAATCACATACAGATCGCGGTTCCGGACTTGCGCCAGTGTGCGCCAGA
Source organism: Lentisphaeria bacterium (assembly GCA_023145395.1). Classification (GTDB taxonomy): domain Bacteria; phylum Verrucomicrobiota; class Lentisphaeria; order Oligosphaerales; family Lenti-02; genus JAGLDW01. Next base: position 6,191 of record JAGLDW010001225.1, read on the forward strand.
CGTACTCGCCCACCACCCCGAGCATGAGCATCTGCATGCCACCCAGGATCAGGATCACGATCATCAAGGGCGCCCAGCCCTGTTGCGCGGAGATGCCGCCGAAGAGCTTCAGTCCCAGGATGAGCAGCGCGTAGGCGAATCCGGACAATGCGACCAGCATGCCTGTCAGCGACACAAGACGAATCGGCACGAAGGAGTAGCTCATCAACCCGTCGATCAGGTACGTCAGCTTCCTGCCAAAGGTCCAGCGCGAGCTACCAACCTCGCGTTTTCGACGGTGGTATTCAAGAAATTTG
>JAGLDW010001226.1 GCA_023145395.1 Lentisphaeria bacterium
ACAACGGGTGTGCATTGGGGCATGCTCGCGGTCCGGGACGTCCCGCACCACTAATGGATGTTCGCACCCAGAGTTCGCATACCACCAACGTGGACGGTGGCCTTTTTCATTATTTTTCAGGCTGGAGAGTGACGGTGTGGCCCGTGTTCGCGCGGGTGGTTGTGATGGTTCCGTTTGGCCAGGTGACCCGCACTGTGGCTTTGCGCGCGGGTTGTTCCAGGCCAAAATGCAGTGTGGGGTCGTTTTGCTGTCCGTAGGTGCTGGAGCCAACGACGAAGACTTGCTCGCTGTGCGCGGCGCCTGCGGTGACGCGGACGGTTGCTCCGATGGCGGTGTTTTGGGGCGTGGACGCGAGTCTGACTTTGATCCAGGTGCGTTGGTCGGGGCATTGGGTGATGTTGCGCAACAGAATAAGCCCGGCTGGTTTTCCCTTCGCGGGTCTGCCCGCGGTGACGAGATCGAGCCAGCCGTCGTTGTCCACGTCCGCCCAGGCGCCTGCGTAGGTGTCGATGCGCTGGATGCCGGCGTCCTTTGCGCAGTCCGCAAAGGCGTGGCCCCGCTGATTGAGGAGCAAAAGGGCTTGTGCATAGGGCAGGTTGTACACCTGGGGGATGAATACATCCTGCCAGCCATCGTTGTTGGCGTCGCCCGCGATGCAGCCGGCCCAGAGTTCGTCCCCGGTGAAGACGCCACGCGGTCCGATGGGCCTGCGCACGACGCCGAGCTGGTCGCGCCAGTCTTCCAGACCCTTCTTCGTGCTTCGGTAGATGGCCGAATCGTCGCAGACGTAGCCGCGGATGTCGTGCCAGCCCGCCTTGCTCGGACCCACGTACTTGTGCACGAGGTTGGCCGTGAACAGATCCTGCCGTCCGTCGTTGTCGAAGTCGAGCAGGCAGGCGCCGATGGTGTGTCCCCAATTGGGGCCAAATCGTTTCCCGCTTTTGGCGTCGTGGTACTTGTCTTTCTCAAACCGTCCGGCGCCGCCAAAGGTCTTGGCGATCTCCTCGAAGGTGCCATCCCCTTTGTTGCGCCAGAGGAGATTGGCCTGCAGGCGATAGTTCGCCACGAAGATATCCTGGTGTCCGTCGGCATCGAAATCATGGAAAACCACACCCCGGGCGTAGGTTTTCTTGCGGATGCCTGCGACCTTGCCGACTTCGTCGAGTTTCCTGCCGGCCCGGTTCCGCCATAGCTCGGCGGGATAGTACGTGGGCTTGCCGTCGTTCCAGTCCTCCTTCATTCCCACGAAAAGATCGACGAATCCGTCTCCATCGACATCGCCTGCTCCCATGACATTGCTCTTTGCGTGGGGAGCAAAGCCGAACTCGGTTGCTCTATCCGAGAACTGCGCGTTGCCACTGTTTTCCCAGACCTGTCCGCGAGTGGACACAATGTCCGTGTCTCCATCGTTGTCGAGATCGAGACAGAGCACGGCGCCCGCTTGCGCGCCCTTGAGCCCGCAGCTGGCGGTGATGTCGACAAAGAGGATCGCCGTATCCGAATCGTTGCGAAAGAGACGGGTGCCGTTGATCAGTAGATCCGCGTCGCCATCGCCGTCCGCGTCGAGCCAGTTGACATACCGCGCACTCGTTCCAGCCAGCCCGGAGGCGGTTGTGATATCCTCAAATGCTGGGATGACCAGCTTAGTCTGCCTGGGTTGCCGAGTGGCGCAGCTCGCGCCGAGTATAGTGAGAAGAGCTAGACCGGTCGCTTGGAATGCTCGTTTCATGGTATGTCTCCCGAGTGTGCGGTTGCATTGCGTCTGAGCAATCTACCACAGAGAGCGCAGAGAACACAGAGAAAGACGAGAAAACAGAGGAGAATCGCTTGGGTACGCCACCGCCGGGTTTATCCGGGTGGAGCGATGATGGGGGGAGCTTTACGGTGCCTCCCCCCCCCATCATCGCTCCACTGCCGCAAGGGCAGTGGTGGCGTGTCCGAGTAAAGAATCCGCATGAACAACCACCTGCGGAACTGACATGCGCCCCGTCGGACACGTTGGATTCGCGGGGGAACAGACCAACGGCTAGGTTGTTCGCAGTCCGTGTTCGGCGGAAGCGTTACGAGTTGTTCAACAAGGTTGGGATCCATGGCTGAGTCTGAGTTCATGAAGCTGGTCGAGAATCGCCGCAGTTGTCGGCGCTACGATTCTTCGCGACCGGTTCCCCGGGAGGTGTTGACCGAATGCGTCGAGGCGGCGCGTCTGGCGCCTTCGGCCTGCAACAAGCAGCCCTGGCGTTTTGTGATCGTCGATGACCCCGAGCTGGTTGCGCGGATTCGCGCCGACGGGCGGCGCGCGGGCATTCCCCATCCGTGGTGGGACGATGTTCCTGTGTTTGTGGTGCTTTGCGCGGAATTGAGCTTGCTGGCGCACCGGGTGGCGCCTGCCGTCACGGGCATTCCGTACCACCTTCTTGACTTGGGCATCGCGGGTGAGCATTTTGTCTTGGCTGCGGAGGAACGGGGTCTTGGCACCTGCTGGATTGGCTGGTTCAATGCGCGTGGTGTGCGACGTGCGCTCATGCTCCCCCGGCGCCTGCGGGTGCTTTCCCTGATCACCGTGGGATATCCGGCGGAGCAGGGCGACGAACGAAGCTCGCGACAGGATCTCGACACGATTCTGTCCTGGAATGGAGTGTGAGAATCCCATGGCCTCGGAAACGGAACAACGAGTTGTAGGGCTGGGCATGTCCGGCGGGACGGATAGCTCCCTGGCGGCGTATTTGCTGACCGAGAGCGGTTGGCTCGTCAAGGGGTTCACCTTGCGCCTGGCCACAGTCGATTCACCCAAGGCCTCCGAGCAACATGTGCTGGATGCCCAGCGCGTGGCGGAGAAGCTCGGACTTGAGCATCATGTGGTGGATATGCGCGAGCTGTTCGAACAGGAGATTGTGGCACCATTTGCGGAGGAATATGCATCCAGCCGCACACCGTCTCCCTGCGTCCGCTGCAACCGACGGATAAAGTTCGGTGCACTGTGGGAGCTGGTTGCGAAGCATGGTTGTTCGCGGCTCGCGACGGGGCATTATGCCAGGCTGTGCACGGATGACACGGGGCGGCGGCGGTTGCTCAGAGGGTGTGACGGGACGAAGGATCAGAGCTATTTTCTCGCGGCGTTGACCCAGGAGCAGCTTCAGGCGGCGTTGTTTCCTCTCGGCGAGCTTGAGAAGTCGGAGGTCCGCGTAGTGGCAAAGCGGCTGGGCTTGGTGCCCCACGGCATCAAGGAGAGCCAGGATCTATGCTTTGTACCGGATGGCGATTTTGCCGCGCATGTGGCGGCCAGGCGTCCGGATCTGCTGCGTGCCGGGGACATTGTCGATCTTGCCGGCAAGGTGCTTGGGCAGCACGAGGGCGCATTTCGCTACACGACTGGGCAGCGGAAGGGACTCGGGCTCAGCGGTGGCCCCTGGTACGTGGTCAAGGTGGATGTGCTCGCCAACACGGTGGTGGTGGGGTGTCGGGAGGATATTCGCACGAGTCGGGTGTCCATTCGCGAGGTCAATTGGCAGCGTGCCGAGCCTTCCGTGGGCGAATCTGTCGATGTCGTGGTTCAGCTACGCTATAGTACGACCCCGGTTGCCGCGCGGCTGCAGGTGTTGCCCGAGCAACGTGCGATGCTGGAGCTTGCCACACCCTTCCACGCGGCCACACCCGGGCAGTTCGCCGTCTTCTACGATGCGGACTGGGTTCTTGGCGGAGGCTGGATCGAGGAAAGTGCCGGATTGTGATCGAATCAGAACAATGGATGAAACTGGCGTTGCGACAGGCCATGCGTGGCTGGGGGCGCACCTCGCCCAATCCCATGGTCGGAGCAGTGGTCGTTCGCGATGGCGTTCCCGTGGGTCGTGGATACCACTGCGCGGCTGGGACGCCGCATGCGGAGGTGCATGCGCTGGCGGATGCGGGCGTGGCCGCTCGCGGCGCGACGGTCTACGTGACATTGGAGCCCTGCTGCACCCACGGGCGCACGCCACCGTGCACACAGGCACTCGTGGATGCGGGAGTCCGGCGTGTGGTGATTGGTTGCCTGGATCCGAATCCGCGGCATGCGGGTCGGGCTGTGGGTGTTCTGCAGGCCGAAGGCATCGAGGTCGAGCACGGTGTGCTGGAGAAGGACTGTCGTCGTCTAAACAAAGCGTTTTTCTGGTGGATCACTCATGCGCGCCCGTATGTATGCCTGAAAATGGCGATGACGTTGGATGGGAGGATTGCGACCGCTGGCGGGGATTCCAAGTGGGTCACGGGACCACGTGCCCGAGCACGCGTGCAGAGAATGCGCCGCTGGGCCGATGCGATCATGGTGGGCGGGGAGACGTTCCGCCTGGACAATCCATCTCTGACTGTGCGGACTCCGCAGAATTGGTGGAGGCAGCCGGAACGCTGTGTATGGACTTCAAAGCACCTGCCGGAAAATCTGGCTGTGTGCGCGGGGGCGGATGCGCCTCCGACCAATGCCATGAAGTTTCTCGCGAGGCGTGTTCGGAAAGCGGAGAA
>JAGLDW010001227.1 GCA_023145395.1 Lentisphaeria bacterium
AGACCGACATGGACAAATGCCGCCACAAAGAACACGACAGATCGGAAAATCCAAATGGCCCTGGTCATATCCAACACTCTCCGTTTCGTGGTTTTTACTCACATTCTGCGTGGCATAGTGTAAAGCTATTTTCGTGCGGGCCCAACCTAGCCGAGTGTCATCTTCCGCCTGTCAGATTCTCCCAGAGCCGTCGGCACACATTCGCGAGGCGAGATCTGAGCTACACCGAATCGAGAAGCGTGCCGAATCGGGAAAGCACTTCGTCGAGCCCACACAGGTGGACGCCAGGGCGCAGCATATCATCGACGGCCTGCGGGATGACGACAAACACGCGATCCGCTCAGCAGACTACCATGCTCCCTGGCAATCCGCGTGACAGGTGGGGCTTGGCGGAGAGCTTGCACTCCACCCCGATCCGGATGCCCTTGCGCTGCAAAATGAAATCGATCTCTTCTCCGGACGAGGTGCAGTAGAAGGGAGACTGGGTTCGCGGCAACGCACCGACTAACGCCTCCAGACCCTACTCCAGATTCCTGGACTGATATCTTTGCATATTGAACTCCTTGTGTACAATTTACAGAAGAATACCGCGTTCTCCCTAGATGCCAAGTAGGATCGGAACAGACAAATTCCCATTGGTGCTATATGGTAGAGGCACTTGCAGAAACGTACAGCTACGGTGAGACGCGCCCGCGAAACATGCCGACCCCTATGAGGAGAAGAAATGATGAACGTCCGCACTGTCCTGTTGATGGCGCTTGCCGCCTCGTTGATGGCGCTTGCCACCTCGTGCTCTCTGACCGCCAAACCCCTCCAGGTGTTTGACGGGCAGAACGCCACCATCATCGTGCATGCCGATGACGCGCGCGCCGAGGCATTGGACGCCTGCAAGGAACTCGCGCGCTGCCTGAAAATCGCCACGGGCACGCAGTTCGCAGTGGTCTCCGAGGCCAAACTTGGCGATGCTGCGGGAAAGACGATTCTCTATGTTGGAAACTGTCGGGCACTGCCGGCCAAGGACACTCGAGAGCTCGAACGGCTGGACCGTGACGGCTATATCGTCAACGTGACCGACAGTGGCACTGTTTTTCTTGTCGGACCGCGTCCCTGGTCCACCTACTGGGCTGCCTGTCAGTTCCTCGAGGATCACGTCGGCGTGCGCTGGCTCATCCCCGGCAAACTGGGCGAGGACATCCCCAAGAGCGACACGATCTCAGTCGCGCCCCAGCGACGCGTGTTCGAACCCGTCATGCTCTCGCGGCTCTGGAGCGGCGTGAACTACGCTGGCAAATGGAGTCTGCGGCAGCGCATCCACAGGCGCTACGCCTTCCACCACAACTTGATCCGCATCTTTGATTCCGAGAAGCACTACGACGCCCATCCCGAATGGTATCCCCTGCGCGCCAATGGAAAACGCTATCGGCCGCAAGGCGCAAAGGACCACAGCTGGCAGCCCTGTCTCGCCAGCGAAAGCTCCGTCCAGCACGCTGCGGACTCCGCACGCGCCGCCTGGGCGAAGAACCCCGATCTGGAGTCGTTCTCCTACGGTTGCAACGACGGCCAGGGCTGGTGCGTCTGCGAAGGCTGCAAGGCCATGGACAAGCCCATCGAGCCGTGGGAGGGCTTCGAGGGAACCTATTCCTACCGCTACTACACCTGGCTCAACAAAGTGGCGGCCAACCTCGAGAAAACCCACCCGGACAACCTGATCGGCTGCCTCGCCTACTCCACCTACATCCTTCCTCCCGAAGAGATGGGGCTGCACAAGAACATCATCCCCTACTACACCAGCAACCGCGCCGACTACTTCGAGCCAGAGTTCCGCGCCCAGGACCAGAAGTTGCTCGAGTGGTGGGGCCGCACCGCCCGCCAGATGGGAATCTACGACTACGCCTACGGCATGGGCTTCGCCATTCCCCGCATCTACAACCACCTGTTCCAGGAATCCATCCAGCACGCAGCCAAGAACAACGTCCGCGGATTCTATGCCGAGGTCTATCCCAATTGGGGACTCGACGGGCACAAGCTGTACGTGATGAGCCGCGTCCTGTGGAACCCCGACGTCGATATCGACGCGCTGGCAGCAGAATGGAACGAACGCATGTTCCGCGAAGCCGCCGCCCCCATGGCCGCCTACTTCGCGCGCTGCGAGAAGGCCTGGCGCGAGCAGAAGACCGGACGCGGTCACTGGGCCTACCGCCTCGCCGCGGATCCAAAGCAGTTCGAAGTCTTCCCCCCCGCAGTGATCCGGGAATGCCGCTCCCATCTGGATCGGGCCGCCGCGCTCGCCAAGAGCGATCTCGTGAAAGAGCGCATCCGCTTTTTCACCAAGACGTGGGAGATCACGGAACTACTGGCTGGCAACTACTGGGCTGGGGGCGAACTGCAGATTCTCATCGAGAACGACGCGCCGCTGACGGATGTGGCTGAAGCCGTGCGGCTCATGGCGGAACGTTCGATCGCCGCCGACATCGACGCCTACATAGCCGAGCGCGTGGGCAAGGATCCCATCGCCTTCTATCCCCCGAAACCGGAGTGGATCGGACCGCTCAAGTCCGGAGGCGCCGCGAACGCCCTCCGCATCAGCGCCTCACGACTCGCCCGGCGCTGCGTCACCGACGCGCTCAAGAGCGGTGCACCGGATGCGGACACACTGCGCGCGGACATCGCAAAGCGCATCGACACCATCTTCGGCAACACCGGTTCAGCCGTCTACCAAGCCTACGTCGCACGCATGAAAAGCATGGCCTGCAAAATCGCCAGAGTCGTGCGCACCACCACAGCGCCAACCATCGACGGCGACCTCTCCGACGCCATCTGGAAACGTGCGGACGTGCTCGACGACTTCGCGAAGTGGGGACAGGCCGCCAACGCCAAATACATCACTCGGGGGCGATTGGCCCACGATGGGAAAATGCTCTACATCGCTCTGGAATGCCTCCAGGACACCAGCGAGGTCGTCTGCGAATCCGCCCCCCGAGACGGCTCCACCTGGAAGGACGACTCGGTCGAGATCTTCATCAACAAGGACCTGGCGGAGTTCCCCTACGTACAGTTCATCGTCAACGCCAAAGGCGCCTTTTTCGACCAGTGGGGTCGCAACGAGGGACAGGCCTACTCCGAGCGACTCGCCGCCGATTTCAACTGCAAGTGGAGCGCGAAGATCGAGAAGGGACGCTGGACAGCCGAGGTGGCACTCCCCCTCGCCGAGTTCGGCTGCAAGCCAACCAAGGACTCCCTGCTGCGCCTGAATCTCGCCCGCAACGTACAGGGCAAGAACAGCGAGATGTCCGCCTGGTTCCTCAGTGTCAAAGCCCACGCGGATCCCCTCAGCCGCGGCTGGATCGTATTCGAATAGACAGGCAGAGCATGTCCACCCTCTACATCATCGCCACCCCCATCGGCAATCTCGAGGATGTCAGCCTGCGCTCGCTGCGCATTCTCCGGGAAGTGCACGCTCTCGCTTGTGAAGACACACGTCACACGCGCCGCCTCCTCGACCGTCACGAGATCCCAAAACCGCCGATGGTCTTCTCCTTCCACGATCACAACGAGAACTACGCGGCCGAGGGCCTCATTGCGCTGTTGCGCGACGGCAAGCCTGTGGGCATCGTCAGCAATGCTGGCTACCCCTGCATCAGCGACCCTGGATATCCCGCCGTGGTGCAGGCCATCGAAGAGGGATTCAAAGTCGAGGTCATTCCCGGCGCCTCCGCCGTGCCCGTCGCCCTGATCGCTTCCGGGCTACCTACCTCCAGCTACATCTTCAAAGGATTTCCCCCAAAGAAAATCGGGAAGCGCGCCAGCTACATCGAGATGGATGCCCACCTGCCCCACACCACAATCTACTACGAGTCGCCGCACCGCATCGGCAAGCTGCTCGCCGCCGCGCTCGAAGTCCTCGGCGATCGCCGCGCCGCCGTCTGCCTCGAACTCACCAAGCAGTTCGAGCGCGTCGAACGGGGGTGGCTCTCGGAGCTGGTGATTCAGTTCGATCCGAAGAAAAAGGTTAAGGGCGAAGCCGTCGTTGTCATCGCTGGCAACCACCCAAAGTTCATTCGGGGGAACATCCCCTCTGAAGAAGAAAGTTGAGGATCGGCAGCATGAAGTATCGCATTCTATCTTTCGGGTTTGCCATCTCGTTGCTGGGGGGTACTCCGGGCGCATGGTCCGCGGAAACGAAGACGAAGGAGAAAGAGACAATGGCATCTCACGAGTTGTACACGGACTACATCCCGCGCGATGGCCTGGCTCGGAGTTTTGCCCGTTTCTCAAGAGGGGGCGAGGTCCGTGTAGCCTTCATGGGCGGCTCCGTCACCACTCGCCAATGGCGCAACCCAGTGATGGCGCGCCTGAAGGAACGTTTCCCCCAAGCCAAGTTCGACTTCATCATGGCGGGCATCGGGGGCACGGGGGCGGATCTCGGCGCATTCCGCCTGCCGGAGCAGGTATTCGGCCGCGGGCGTGTCGATCTGTTCTTCCTCGAGTTCGCCGTCAATGGGGGAGGTGTGCAAGCAATGGAGGGCATCGTGCGCCAGGCACGCCGTCTCAATCCCGACATCGACATCGTGATCATGTACTTCGCCAGCACGGGTCACACCAAGGCGTTCGAGGCTGACAAGATTCCGAGCATCGTCCAGCAGCACGAGAAAGTGGCCGTACACTATGGCGTTCCAGCACTGTATCTGTACCGGGAGATTGCGCGACGCATCCACGAGGGCAGGATCCAATGGAAGGACTTTTCCGGCGACTCCGTCCATCCGAACCAGGCTGGCTGCGACATGTATACGCAATGCATCAACGATTTTCTTGAAGCCGAACTGAAGGTGCCGCCCGCCTCTGCCCTGAGCGAGCGTATGCTTCCCAAACCGCTGG
>JAGLDW010001228.1 GCA_023145395.1 Lentisphaeria bacterium
CTGCCGCCACCCCTCTTCTCTGAGACTGCTGCCGAACGTGTGCCGGGCATTGCCGATGCAGCGGATTTCGAGGGTTTCTATCAACACGTTGTATCCGCTTTGAAAGACACGATCGCCGCAGGTGCGGAATGGCGCCGAAAGGGAGGTCTCCTCTGGCGCGAGGTGAATCCATGTCCTTTCTTCTCCTCGACGCTGACCGGCTGCATTGCCAATGCCGATGACTACACCACGGGGAGCGCCAGCTACAATCCCGCGGGATTGGCGTTGGTGGGGTTTGGCACGCTGGTGGATTCGCTCCATGCCATTCGTTCCGCCGTCTACGAACAGAGCTGGCTCCCATTGCGGCAGCTCCGGGATGTGCTCGCCGGGAATTGGCAGGGGGAAGAGGCACTGCGGAGACGCATCATCGCCCTCCCCAAGTTCGGACATGGCGACGCGGAAGTCGATGCTTTGGCATCGAGGATTGCGCGGGAGCTTGCGGAGTTCGCACGAACGTGCCTGAATGAAAGAGGCGGTGTCTTTCAACCCAGTTTCTTTGTGTACTATGCGTTCAAAACCATGGGGGATCGAGTTCGTGCCACACCCGATGGCCGCCGCGACGGGGAACTGTTGAGCCAAGGCGTGGCGCCCGGGCGTCTACGACCCAGCAGAAGTCTGACCAACGTGCTGCGCAGTGTGGCAAAGGTGGATTTCTCCGAATACCCGGGCAACGCTGTCGTTGATGTTCAACTGCCCTTGGGCGAGGGCATGTCCGCGCGGCAACTGGTAGCCATCCTGCGATCCTTCATCAAACTCGGCGGCCCCACGCTGCAGTTCAACTGTGTTTCCATCGACAAGCTGAAAGAGGCACAGGAGAACCCCGACGAACACCGCGATCTGATCGTGCGCATCTCGGGCCTGTCCGCCTATTTCACCTGTCTGACCAAGGACGTCCAGGATGAGATTATCTGCCGTACTGTGATGTCGTGACCTGATCGGCGCCAAACACTTTCACCGCAGTGACATCATCCCAGTGCGCCGTCAGGACCGCGTCGGTGCCGGTGAGATCGCAGCGCGCGTTTCTCGGTCGGACGAAGCACCCCATTCCCGCAGCCTGGGCAGCTCGTGCGCCGATGGGACTGTCCTCGAATACGACGCATCGCGAGGGCGCCACGCCAAGCGCTTCCGCTGCCGCCAGGAATCCATCAGGAGCTGGTTTGCCCGCAGGTACGCTTTCCGTGCTGAGAATCACGTCGAACAGGGACCGAATCCCGAGCTGGGCCAGAGCGTGGTGGATTCCCTCCAGCGGGCTGCCTGACGCGACGGCCATCGGCACGCGTCCATGGAGTCGGCGCACGAGTGCCACTGCATCCGGAATCTCCAGGATGGTCGATCCTCCGTAGGCGTCAATCAATGCCTCGCGCATGACCCGTTGCGCCGCTTTCACTGGTTGCCTGGCGCCTAGGATTCGATGCATAGTGGTCGCCAAATCGGCTGCGTTCATGCCCAGGCCGTGGCTCGCCACGTTCTCGGACCACTCGTGTCCCAGAAACTCGAACAGCGCATGCTCGGCGGCCACCCAGATGTGGCCTGTCTCGGCCAGCGTGCCGTCCATGTCGAAAATCAGGGCGTCCACAGCGGTTTCGATCATCTACAGGATCCTCATTGACGGTTCTTGATTGTCTCGCGTGTGGTGCGTCTCGGCCGGATGACACCCGGCTATATACTGCGTCGATACCATGCGCGCCAGAGCAGGCGTGATGCTCTGGCATCTTGCGTGTTGCGCGGATTCCCATGCTCACGCGCTCCTATGGGCGCATGTCAGTTCCGTGAGTGCTGTCCGCAATTCGCGCCGCGCGGAGGGCATAGCCTTGTACGGCGTGCGGCCCGCCGACCGCCATCGGGATGCGCGCCGCGCGGAGGGCCGCGCGGCCTATTGGCGAAGCGCGCCTTGTACGGCGTGCGGCCCGCCGACCGCCATCGGGATGCGCGCTGCGTCCATTTGACATGTGGAAGTTCTGAGCCAAGGTATTCCCATGCATCAGGAGGAGTTTCGCGGATTGTCCGCGGACTCGCCAACCGAGGCTTCCCGGCCAACGGTGGATCGCCGCAGAATGTGGCGGATGTGCGGACAGGCTTGTCCGAAAGTTCCGGGAAGAGACCCGTCAGTGCCTGATGCATTGACGGGTTTCTGCGTTTTTGACGTGGTCGGTTTGGCATGGTCTTCTGATGTGGAATCCAGGAAAGGGATTCACCATGCTGTGCGAAACGACGAGTGCTTTGAAAAAGGGCTGGGATTATTTCTGCCCTCTAGCGGGAAAAGTGAAGTCGCAGAAATGCCATGTCTGTGGCGAATTCTGCGAAGTGGAGCGAGACGTGTTCATGTCGAGTTGCTGTGCCGCCGCCATGGCCAAGATGAAGTCCTGGCGCGATGTCTTCACATGCTCTCATGTGCATGACACGTGGCATTTGCAGGCTCGGCAACTACGGCAGCAACTGGTGTCGGCCGTTGGTCGTCGCCAGCGGGCGATGCTCCAAGCTGACTTGGACGAGTTGCTGCGCGAGCGGTGTTGACGACGAGGTTGTCCAGATGGACCGGAATCCGGAATTGAACCACGGAGACACGGAGACACGGAGGAAGAAGAACACAGAGATCCGGCGTTTTCGCCCTGCCGTTCCGTCAGAACGAATCCGCCGGATGGTCTTGTGAAGAAGAGGCCACGAGAGCAGAGACACTGTGCAATGCTCTGTGTTCTCCAGAAAAGATGGAATATTGGCGGAGATCGGCTCCGGCGTAGCCGAGGACGATATCCGACAATCTCCTCTTCCAGTCTTCTCCGTGCCTCTGTGTCTTCAGCGAAGCGGGTGGTGAGATCCGACAGGAAGCACGGAATCGGAGGACAACCAAGCCTTTCACCTGACGCCGTGCTTCGCCCGCCGCAGGTGAAGGCCACGGTGGGCGGTGGCGCCGCCTGAGGCAGGATGGCCAGGAGCAAGGACTCCGCTACTGCCGGGGGCGTTCGCTGAGGAGAACAAAATCCCGGAGGCCTTCCGCTTCGGAGGCGTTCCTCCATTTTTCCAGAAACCGGTCCTGCTGCACAACTTGGGCGATGGACATCAGTGCCTTCAGGTGGAAGTTGCGTTCGTCGGCGGTCCCCGCGAGCACGAACAACGCTTCCACCGGAACTTCCGAAGAGGAAAAATGCACGCCTGTGCGGCAGCGCACAAGCAGGAGTCTGAAATGGTGGTCGCCCGGGATGATCAGGTGGGGAATGGCAAGCCCCGGCGCCAGCACGGTGGAGGAGTCGCGCTCCCGCTCCAATAGAAACTCGTAGGCTCTCTTCTCCGTGACCTCGGTGTGCTCCGCTAGGACGGCCGCGATGCGCCGGAACAGTTCCTCGAACAGGACATCGCCCCGCTCGTCGATCACGTCCGCGTTTTTCACGAGCACATCGAAGCGGTCCTCGATGATGTCATCTCGTTCGAGGAGGATCTCCTTGAGTTCGCTGTTGAGGATGTCGTACTGCATCTCGCGCGCGGTGATGCGCCGCACTAGATGGATCAAAGCCGACACGCGGTTGGAGTTGATGCGGCCGTAGACCCAGTACCAGAGGAGTCCGAACGCCAGGAATGCAGCTGTGATCATGAGGGGCGCAGCGCCCATTTCGAAGAGCATGACGCCGTAGGCGACAACGCCTATGCCTTGCATCCAGGGGTATCCGGGGCAACGGAACTTCGGCTGGTAGGCTAGGATTCGGCTCTCGCGCATCAGCACGACGGCGATGTTCACGGACGCGAAGAGGAGGATCATGAGTGTCGATGCTGTTTTCACGAGCATTTTCAGGTCCAGAAAGAGGATCACGCCAAGCATGAAGAAAGTGGTGACGACAATCGCGTTGCGGGGTGTTCCATATGTCGGATGCACCTTTCCAAAGTAGGCTGGCAAGAGCTTGTCCTTGCTCATGGCGAGAGGAGAGCGACTGGCAGTCATGATGCCGGCGTTGCCCGTCGATACGAATGCCAGAAGCGCGGCGACGGCCATAACGATTTTTCCCGGGGTCCCCAGGACGCGCGCGGCGGCGTCGGACAGAGGAGTGAGGGAGGGCACTCCCTCCTTCATCAAGTCCTGCCCCACCACGCCCACCGTCACGAACACAGCCAGACCGTAGATGATCGAGACGATGAGGAAGGATGCCAACATGCTTGCTGGCACATTGCGTGCGGGGTTGCGCACTTCTCCGGCGACATTGGCGATCTTGGTCAGCCCCCCGTAGGAGATGAAGATGAGTCCCGCCGTTGCGATGAATACTCGAGGACTGCCGCAGAGGAAGGGAGTCAGATTCTCCACCTTGACGGCGGGGATTCCGAGCATGATGTAGACGAAGAGAAGGGCGAGAAGTCCCAACACGAGCAGGATCTGCGTATGTCCGGCGTGTTTGATGCTGAAGATGTTCAGCGTTCCGAACAGGATGCAAAACGCGGCGGCGATCAGCTTGGTCTGCCAAATGGTGAGGTGTGGGAAGACGAGTACGGCAAAGGCGCCGATGCCCAGCAGGGCGAACGCGCTCTTGAAACTCAGGGCGAACCAAGACGAAAGTCCGGCAAGCGTGCCGAAGCCGGGCCCCATGCTGCGGTCAATGAAGAAATAGGTTCCCCCGGCCTTTGGCATCGCCGTGGCAAGTTCCGCCTTGCTGAGCATGGCGGGAATCACCAGGATGCTGGCCAGGAGATAGGCTAGGAACGAGGCTGGACCGATCTCCGCGTAGGCAATGCCGGGAAGCACGAACAGGCCAGAGCTGATCATTGCCCCCGAGGCGATGCAGAACAGATCGAAGAACCCTAGTTGCCTGCCCGCTTTCACACTGGCTCCTTCGTGGTTCTCGAGAATGTCACTCTTCGGGTTGTGCTCCTCCCGTCGCAAACTTGACCACGGCGAGATGCGCGGCGGCGGTCACGGCGAAGGATGTCACAGATCCGCCAAGGATAAAACCGAATTTCTTGGCTGTGAAGAAGGATGCGGCGCCGAGGACCCAGACCGCCAGAGCGGTGAGTCGGAATCCGTTGGTGAACTCGAGACCTTTGCCCGTCGCGAAGTCGATGCCCGGCAGACGCTGGCGGCGGACCACAAAGTACTCGGTCAGCAGCAATGCGAAGAGAGGAACAAACACGGCGCCGATGAGCTCGAGAAAATGCATGTACTTGCTCAGGTCGAAGAACAGCGCCAGCACGATGGTGCCGAGACCCGTCGCCCACATGGTGTACACCGGTTTGATTCTGCGGTCGATGTTGAGCATGGAGCAGGCGGAGGAGTAGATGTCCGGGAAGTCGGAGGTCACCGTGGACGCGAAGACCAGGATCATGGCGGGAATGGCCAGCCCGACCTTGCCCATCATGCCCACCACGTTCGCGCCGGCGTCATCCGTCCCCGTGGCCAGGAACACGACCAAGCCGATGACATACATCCAGATCGACATGATTCCGTAGCCGCCGAAACTGCTCCAGAATGCACCCTTCTCGCTGCGCGCCATGCGCGAGTAGTCGGCGATCAGAGGCGCCCAGCTAATGGGCATCACGATCGCGAAGTCCATCAGGCTGGCGCCCTTCGCAAGGGGAATCGACTTGAGGAAGGGGCCCTTCAGGGTGTAGTATTTGGGGTTCAAGGCGACAAAGGTCATGACGACGCTCAGGGCGAGCAACCCTCCGATGAGGATGTGCTGCAGCCAGCGCGTGCGCTCCTCGCCGACGAGCAGCGACCAGGCGAGCGTGCCCGCGCCGATGAGGATGATCCAGAATTCCTTGCGGGCGAAGACGCCGCCTAGCGGTTTGCCCACAGAAGCGCCGACCGCGCCGCTGAGCGCCAGCATGATCGTGGCCCAGCCCACAAGCTGAAGCACATTGAGGACGCTGGGGATCGTGGAGCCGCGATTGCCAAGCACCAGGCGGGTGCTCTCCATCGACATCACTCCGTACCGCGTGCCGATGCACCCCGCCGCGCTCATGACCAGGCCGCCGAGCGCGTGTCCGACCACGATGATCACCAAGCCCCACACCAATCCGGCCTGGCCAATGAAGCCGCCAGCCCAGATCTCCGCCACGCTGATCGCTATGCCCGACCACATGAGCCCGATTGTGAGCGTGGACACGGTTCGCTTTGACTCTTTATGTTCCTGCATTCTCTCTACCAGACCTTTTGCTCTTTGCGGCACTCGCTGTCCGCCGGTGAATTTGTCTCCCATTTTCAACAGGGGATACTGTGATGGGTCATGCGCTTTCTGTCCAGAAGCGACTGCGCACGATTGGACAGTTGAGGCTCTCGTGGGATTCTGCAAGAGCCTCAGTTTAGAGGTGGGATTCCTCTCGCTCCACGATCCTGGTTCCAGCAGAAGAGCTGGGCTGAATCGAAAGCAGGGTGGGAGTCGATGGACGCGCGCGGCCATCGGAGCTATGATGGAGAACCTACTCTGAGACTCAAGCCGGACCGATTGCAGGAACAGACGGGAGACCCCATGAACGTGGACTACAGCACACTTCGAGAGCAGAAACCATTCCGCTGGTATGTCGGATCCTCCTCCTATGCGCTGATGTGCTTGACCGGCACGGCGCTCGGCGAGTACAATCTCAATCCCGACGCCTGCATTGAGATGCATCGAAAGGGGCGTCCGCTGTTCCGTGAGCTATTCCCCGACCCCGCGATTCGGGAACCCTCGCTGAGCACGCCGGCCGTCAGCTATGGGCATGTGAACGGGCTGGGCAGCGAACTGCGCTTTCCCCCGGCTGGCGAGTTGATCCACACGCCGATCTACGACTCCCTGCGCGAAGGCGTCGATGCGTTGAAGCAACCGGTTGACTTTTCCCAGGCTGGTATGGCACCGTTCTATCTGGACTTTCGACGCCAACTGCAGGACGCCTTCCCCGGAGAGCGCGTAGGCTTTTCCTTTGGGTTCGAGGGGCCCATCACCACTGCCTACGAGTTGCGCGGACAGAACTTCCTCCTCGATGTCATGGACGAACCGGAACTGGCGGCCGAGTTTCTGGAGGCCGTGACGGCGAGCAGTTTCGAGTTTGCCAAATTCTATGCGGAGGTGAACGGTTCCACGGCGTTCCGCGAAGAGGGTGCGAGCATGTGCGACGACGTGGCGTCCATGATTCCCGCGAGTCTGTTTCCCACTCTGGTCATGCCGTTCTGGGAGCAGTACTACCGCGATCGGACAAGCGGTGTGCGGTCCGCCCATGTGGAGGATCTGCGTGCGGAGCAGCTTCCCTTTCTCGAGCAGATCGGCCTGAGCAGCTTCGATCCGTCCATCTCTTCGAAACTGTCTCCCCCGCTGATTCGCGATGGTTGCCGAGTTCCCTTCGGCTGGCGACTAGGTAGTTTTCACTACTTGGACATGGTTGTGTCCGAGGTGCGCGACTGGGTGTTTCAGACAGTGGCCGATGGCGCGTCGAGCGTGTTCACGCATATCGAGGCGTTGCTATGTCGCGATGAGAATGTTCCCAAGGTGAACGCCTTCATCGCGGCTTGTCGCGAGGTGCAGGCGATGCTGGAGTCCGGGGCGACGCGGGACGATCTGGGCGCCGAGGTCTCCGCATCCGGGCGTGCACGTTTCTGGGATCACTGGCCGGAGTAGGGGAGCGGTTGTTGTTGCCAACTCGGTGGGGCCAGCAAATCTAGTTCACCCACGACACAAGGTCGTGGGGG
>JAGLDW010001229.1 GCA_023145395.1 Lentisphaeria bacterium
CGCTGCACCCGGCGGCTGAGCGCCGAGGGTTCTCCGGCGCAGAGCAGCATGCCCAGGCCGGCCCCGATTGCGAAAATGGAGGCCCACGTCTCAAGGGCACCCGTCAGCCATAGTGCCGTGGAAATACCCGCCACGATCCAGCAGACGGTGATGGTAATGCGCGCGGGGAGCGCGCGGTTCGACACGGCAGGGGAAATCAAGGCGGTGGCCAACGCACCCACCATGGGTAGCAGGAGGGCGATCACCACTAGGAAAATAGCGACGAATTCGCCATCCACTCCGCCGAAGCCAAATCTAATAAATCCCGGAAACAGGAGCAGGAGCAGGAAATAGCCGACTCCCATCAGGCCGGTAAAGACCCGGCTGGTCGGCAGGCAAACCAGAAGCAGAGCGCCCATCGTGGCCATCAGCACCAGCGCCATCAGTATGGCCAGCGACAGGAGCACCTCGAACAGCCCGATCCCGCGCAGGAGCACCGTAAGCACCATGAACGGCATCGACACGCTGAGGAGCAGCACCGTCATCCAGAGGGCCGAGACCATTTTCCCGAAGATGATCGAGCGGGGCGGGATGGTGCTCACAAAGAGCAGATCCATGCTGTTGGCCTGCTTCTGCCCCAAGAATGGGAAGGCGGTGTGCGCCGGAACAAAGAGGATCGCGGCATAGCCAAGAATCATGGAGAAGATACCGAAGAGTTCCTTCCCGCGTGAGAAGAAGCCGCTGTATGAGTTTTTCCCCGTGGTGAGCACATAGAGTGCCGATGCAATCACCATGATCAGCAGGAACGCCATCATGATGCCCACGGCAAAACGGCTGCGTACCAATTGGCGCGACTCGCGCAGCACCACCGGGTTGGTCCGGTCCACCATCCAATCCACCACGCTCATTGCACATCCCCCTGGGTAATCGACATGAAGATATCCTCCAGATCCACGGTCTCTTGACGGAACTCCGCCAGACGGCAGCCCTGCTGGACGAGTGCCGTCAGGATATCCGCCCCGGCGCACTCGTCGCCATCGATGCTCACCATCCATTCGCCTGCCTCGCCGCCGTGGACTTCCTCCACCATTGGCAGCCGCTGGAGTTCGCGGCGCACCTTTTCGGGATCCTCTAGCGGGCGGATCGCCAGTTTGAGCGAGGCCTGCATGCGCGACTTAATGTCCGCCACCTTTCCCATCTCCAAGATTTTGCCGCTTTCGATAATCACGACCCCGTGGCAGATTTCTGTCAGTTCCGAAAGAATATGCGAGCTCACCAGGATGGCCTTCTTCTGTTCCGCGAGGGCGGCAAGTAGCTCGCGTAGCTCGATGCGTGCGCGCGGGTCGAGGCCGGCGGCCGGCTCGTCCATCAGGATTACCGATGGGTCGTTGATCAGGGCACGACCGACGCTGACGCGCTGCTTCATCCCCTTCGAGAGCGCCGCAAGCACCTTGTCGCGCATGCCTTCGACGCCGGTAAACTCCTCGATATCCGCCACCGCCGTGTGGCAGCGCTTGCCGCGCATCCCGTAGGCCCGGGCAAAGAATTCGAGATATTCGTGGACGGTGATGTCCCTGTGCTCCGGGAGCGAGTCCGGCACAAAGCCGATGCAGCGCCGCGCCTGCTCCGGATCCTGCACCACGGAGACGCCGTCGATGAAGGCGTCGCCGTGATCCGGCTCCATCATGGTCGAGAGGATTCGCATGGCGGTGGTTTTTCCCGCGCCGTTGGGCCCCACGAAGCCAAAGATATGGCCCGAGTCGAACGAAAACGAGACGCCGTCGAGCGCCGTGTTTTTGCCGAAGGTCTTGTGCAGCTGGTCTACGACAATTTTCATAAATCCGCCTTCATTAAAGTTTTTCTTTTCATTTCGTATTCGCTCATGCTGACGCACCTATGTAATGAAGAATTAGGATTTCAGAATGAAGAATGGTGGAACTCAAACGGCGTTGGCCTTTTTTAAGAAATAGCTGTCGCTCCGCACGAGCGGAGTCCGACCCTTCGGACAGACCCATCATTCTTAATTCTAAAATCACCATTCTTAATTTCCCTTTTCCTCCGA
>JAGLDW010000123.1 GCA_023145395.1 Lentisphaeria bacterium
CGAGGTGGACTACCAGCTCGTCCCGCCGGCAGGATCCAACACCGGTATCGTCGCCATGAACGCGCGCCGCGCCTCAGGGGGCGAGTGGGACGTGTTCGTGCAAGTGGCAACCAGCGCGAAGAACGCCCCTAGCACGGCCACACTCGTGCTGCTGCGGGACGGGACAGAGGTGGCTTCCGAGGAACTGAGCGTGATCGCGGAACACCCGGAACGCATGGTGTTCCGCATCGATGGCGCTGATCCCTGCCAACTGACCGCACAACTTGAGATGGAGAGCTTCGATTCGCTGGCCAGCGACAATGTGGCCTTCCTGAATCTGCCCGCGCTACGCAAACTCCTCGCCTATGTGCCCGAGCATCTGGCAACCTACGCCCAGGCGCTGGCCACCATCCCCTTTGTGAGCACGACCACGGATCCAACCCTCTCGGCTCTGGACATCGCGGTGGTGGACGTGGCCGGAAAAGCTCCTGACGACCCCTCGGTGCTCGTCACTCTCGGGCAGATACCCGAGCCGCTCAAGACTAGCCTGACGAGTCTGGATGAACCAACTGAAATCGTGGACTGGACACGCGAGAGCGATTTGCTGCGCTATGTGCGACTGCGTGAAGTGACCGTTCTCGAGCAACCCGCCCTCACTGCGGGCGTGCGGATCGAGGATGTGGAGAATGCAGGCTATGAGGTGCTTGCCGAAGGGGCACGCGGCCCCATGATCCTCCGCCGTGACGCAGGGCGCACACTCGCCTTCCATTTTCTCTTTCACACGGACCGGTCCACACTGCCCTACCGCGTGGCCTTTCCGATCCTCATTGCGAACATCGTGGAGATCGCGGCGAACCGTGCGGGTCTGAGCGAGATTGACGCCCTGGCCACTGGTGCCTTTCCCCCACTGCGTTCCGTGCCCAGCTGCTCCTTCACCGTGACCGGACCGGGAAACAGTCAGCAGGAGCGCGCCTCCGACGCGGACGGAGTTCTGGCCGGCCTGTCCGCCACTCGAGCCGGTCTCTACACGATCACCTCCGAGACCGGTTCCAGCCGGACCCTTGGCGCGAGCATGCTCAACGAACGGGAAACACGCCTGGCACGCCCCGAAGAACTCATGTTCAAGGAAGAACTCACTGTTCAGGCAACAACGGTGTCCACAAAGGTCGAAAAGCCCCTTTGGCGCCTGCTTGCGCTACTGGCTTTTGCCGCCATGCTTCTGGAGTGGTGGTGGTACCAGCGAAAGGCTGGGTAGGGGGTGGGGCAGTACGCCTGGCACCCTACTCTGGACTATTCAGGAAGCGTTCTCTGATCACGCGCCAGCGGGGCGCATCCTCCGGCCTTCCGTCAAGCCATGCCGATACAGCGTCTCGCCCGGAAAGTCCGGCCAGCTGGGCAATCTCCTCGTCGGTGAGCCGGAAAAGCGTCGCAGGGGCGTTCTGCCCGCACGCGAACTCCAAGTTCTGCCTAGCGCGTCGAAACTGGGAACGAAGCTGGCGCTGACGAATGGCGAGGTAGAGCAGAAAACAAAAGAGCAGCGCCCAAAAAGGCTCAATCCACAATGCGGACCAGTATAGGGTGCGCAGCACCTGGGCGCCCAAGAGAAGAAATGTGCTCCCAAGGAGAAGGAACGAATCCGCTTGCGACCGGAACACGCTGCCCACGACTTTTCGAAAACCGCTCTGGGAGGTCTGGTAGGCGAAGGTCTCCTCGAATATCTCGCTCTCCAGGCCAATGCGCGCGACGTGGCACAGCTCGTGCGCCAGAAGCTCGCGACGACTGTAGATCAACCATCGCTCGCGCTCCCGAAACGACTCCCGAATAATGAACAAGGCAAAAAAGTCCGGGTGGAAATAGTACGCGCATCCCCCAAAGAGAAAGCTGAAGGAAGGGTTGATGAAGAAGCCCGGCACCCAGTCGATGGAGAAGCGGTAGAGCGCTTCGGTCGTGTCGCTGGCCTCCGCAAAAGTCGCCTGGGGGATGCGTTTATCCCTCTCGATCGTCACATCCTCGGCCTGGTAGACACCGTCGGCACGGAGTGTGTTCTCCATCTCCTCCGTGTTCTTCCGCAGACTCTGTAGACGTTCGACATAGGCGTCGAGCTGTTCGTCGGCACCGACGAGCAGACCGTTCTTGTCTAGTTCGACCAAAGCCGCCAGGTCTCCCGCGCGCGCTCTGTCGAGGATCTTGTCGTTGACCACTGTGCGTCATCCTTTCGGCTGTTTGCTGGCAATGCCCTGCACACAGCCATACAATATTGCCCGTGTCAATCAATGCGAAGAAGAAGTGGGCAATGGAGAGGAGAACATGGACAGTCTAGCCCGAAAGAAGCGGCTGCAGCGACTGGCGATCGTCGTTCCACTGGTGATGCTTCTGGGCATTGTCACATTCCATATTCTCCGTCTCTCCCCCGAGGAGAAGGAGGAGCAGAAATTCGCGGAACTCGTACTTGAACGCACGCCTGGCCAGATGGCGAAGGAAGCCCGGGAGCAACTCCGAGAACAGTGGAAGAGCTTTCCCCCGGAAAGCCGACGGCGCATTTTTCGCCGTGTGGCCAAGTCGCGATTGGAGAAAGCGCGTGCCGAGACCCAAAATATGAACCCGGAGCAACGCCGCGCGCGCATCAAGAAGACGCTGGAGGAGATGCGCGAGCAGCGTAGCAAGCTCGATCCCGCCGAGCGGACACGCATCCGCCAACGCCTGGAATCGCCGGAGGGCAAGGAGATGGTTCGGCACATGATGGATTTCTACCGGGAGGAGCTGACCGCCAGGGAGCGCGCGGAAATGGATCCGCTCATGCACGAATGGCTGTTTCAGACTCAGCGCATCATGGGCGGTCGATAGCGAATGACCTTGTGTCGAGCCCCCAACGACCTTGTGTCGTTGGGGCACAAGATACCCCCAAATTACGCGCGCATCCCCTCCCGCATCGCTCCGCTACGCCAACACACACCATCAGGATATCACAGTCCTCATGGTGCGTTAGGTTTTTCTCGCGGGCGATTCGCCAGGGCGGCTTGGCAGCGCTGGATGTTGATCTGAATCAACGGGATGTCCGGCCGCAGGGAGGCAGCCTGCCGGAAATACCGCAACGCCTCCGCCGGCTGGTCGAGAACCTGTGCTTTCACCCCGCGGTAGAAGGGTGCCTGATAGTCGCCAGTTGGAACACGCTGGACGATCGAATCGTAGGCGGCCAGCGCCTTGTCCATCTGCCCGGTGCGCAGATAGCAGTCCGCAAGCACTCCCCAGACGGCGACATTGTTCGTTGGGATGTGGAAAATAGTGGTGTCGAGCAAGGGAATGATGGGCTCGAGATGCTCCAAAGCGGCTGTGGTATCTCCTGCACTGTGGGCGGCGATCCCAACCAGATAACGCCCCTTGTTTTGTGCTCGCTCACGCGCCTCGGAGGTCATCCAGGTCCGATCCGCCCTCAACAAGCGCTGGCCGATGGCGCCGACACGCATGAACTCTCCATTCTCCAGTTCAATGTCCCCAAGCTGGCCAAGAGAGAACACGTTCGCTGGCTTCACAGCGCATGAAGTGGCGTGGAGGGTGTGGATGTCGCGCCATGCGGTGGCATAGGCAGTGGTGTGGAGTGCCGACGCCAAAACAGCCACACAAGCGACGAATGCCAAGAACCCTCGCAGACGGGAAATCTTCGCCGCGGTGGAAGGCTGGTGCAGAAGCGCTGTGATTCCCAGTCCCACAAGCATCCAGAGGAAGGCGGATGGAATGTAGCTGTAGCGGTCGGAGAAGTCGGTGAAGCCAAGGGGCACAATGCCCGAAACGGGGGCCAGGGCGAGAGCATAGGCGGTGAGACAGGGCGCCACAACGCGTAGAAAGATCTCGCGCTGCGCACGGAACAGATAGACGCTCGTCACCAATGTGAGCACGCTCGCTGCGATCAGAGCCAGAACGAGCACGGCATGGACTTCCAGCCGGGGATGAATGGGGCGTAGCGCCGCAGGCACAAATGTCTTGAGCGCGTACCACCAGAGATTGTGAAATGCCGTGAAGAGTTGATGCGCTCTGGTGGTTGCATCCCCGGGAACCGACTGGAAGTGCACGGCCACTGGCACGCAGGCCACTGCCAGCAGGGCGTAGCACCAGAGATTGCGCAGAAGGCGCATTGGCTCCACACGTGCTGCCCGGGCAACCTCATAGACGACCAGCACTGCGGGCAGTGTCACAGCCATGGATTTGGATAGCAGGGCGCACAGGAACAACGGAATCGCACGCCAGGGGTAGCGGTTGCGCGCGCGGTCGCGGAGGTATACCAGGGCAGCGAGTGCGTAGAAGGCGGCGCACATTACGTCCTTGCGCTCCGAGATCCAGACGACCGATTCGACTCGCTGGGGATGCACTGCGAACATCGCAGCGCAAAACAACGCCACCCAGCTGTTCATTCGCAGTGTGCGGAAACAGCCATACAAGGCCAGCACTGCCACACAATGCCAGACTAGATTCTGCAGATGGTAGCCCACCGCGTTCAACTCCCACACGGCATAGTCGAACATATAGCTGAACATGGTCAGGGGCAGATAGCACGAAGCACAGTCGTGGGTAAGCCAGTATCCTATGTTGCTCACGCTGAAACTCAGACGCGAGACGTTGTTGGTGACATAGATTGTGTCATCCCAGCCATGAAGCAGCCCATATCTGCAGGCGCTGCCAAAGGCCATGAACGCCAGCAGCACCAGCAGCGCGGGGCGCAGGCGCGGCAGGTGCTCAAGCAACCAGGACGCCTGCTCGTCGTCCGTTCTCGCGATGATTGGGTCGTTGTCAGTTGTCACGTGCACACTCACAAAACGATGGCTCGGATTCTCCATTGCGGGGCCAGGGCATTCTCTCGGGGCGAAGAAGTTTCTCCAGCTGGTGCAGATCGTCCTTCCGAAACGAGGCGGGGATATTGGTCAGGCATGTGGCATTGGCGCAGGCGAGCGCCCGGGCGAAGGCATCCGCCACGGCGGCGTCGGACGCCACGGCGGCGCATTCCAGGAAGGCGCGCAAGAATACCCCGGAACAGCAGTCGCCCGCACCGATCGCATTGACGACGCGCAGGTTTGGCTGGGGTATGCGCCAGGCGGAGTCGGCGCCGAACAGCCAAGCCGGATGCTTCCCATCCGTGATGGCCAGCCATGAGATCCGGAAGTGCTTCAGACAATGCTCCGCCGCATTCTGCAGATCGTCGCACCCGCTGAGCGCGCGCAGTTCGTCGGCGTTGATTTTCAGAATGTCCACTCCGGGACCCTCGAGGATGCCCGAGACATTCCGATAGCCATCCAGCAGAACAGGGATTCCCGCATTTTGTGCGGACTCCGCAACTGCGATGTAAAGCGTGTCGGGCACGCCTGGCGGACAGGTGCCGCAGATTGCCACTCCCGCGGCGCGCGGCGCCTCATCCGCAAGAAGCGTCCGCATGCGTGCCAGTTCCGAGTCTGTGATTCTTCCTGAGGGCTCGATCAATTCTGTGACCTGCGATTGCTTCCGGTCGACGACACTTGTGCAGACACGCGTCGCGACGGAGGTTGACACGGCAAGGGTATCGACACCTGTCCGGGCAAGTTCCTCCAGCAGAGCCGCACCCGTCGTTCCCCCCGCGAACAATGCCACAGCGACCGCGTCGCCCCGCAACACCAGAGCCCGAGCCAAGTTGACTCCTTTTCCACCTCCGCACTCCCGCATCTCCTCCGCCCGGTTCACCGCGCCTGCGGTCACATGGGGGAAGACCAGGGTCTTCTGCCAAGCAGGATTCAGGCAGACAGCAAGGATTCGAGGTGCCTTCGGAAATGTGCTAGATGTGGTGCAACGGGTGCTCATGAGTTGGAATGTAGGCATTTCCTCAACTTGTTCAACCGCCCCCTGGCCCGAGCCCGTGCGGACAACGCAAATCCTGGAGAGGCGAGCGTACCCGCGAGCCGCCGCACTGCGGTTCGACACTGGTTTGCACGTGCCGCTCTCAGCAGTTGTGCCAAGCGCTGCCCCACGGGTCAAACACAGGAATGCCTGTGGGGATGAAATCGCTCACGTTTCGAGTGGCAATAGCCAAGCCGTGGGCCGATGCCGTTCCTGCAAGCAAGCCATCAATGGCGGCGATAGGAGTGCCTTTGCTCTCCGCCATGGCACTGATCTCGGCCCATAGTTCGACCTCCCGGGAGCCCAGAGTCAGAATTTGTCGGGCGTAGACTTCCTGCAATTGATGCAACCAAGCCCGCAGGTCAATGCGCCGCCGACTTTCAGGCAGCTTGAGAACGCCTTTGGTCAGTTCCCCAATGGTCAGTACGCTGAAGAAAGTGTCCTCCTGCACCAGTGTATCCAGCCACTCAAGCACGGAAGCATCTGGATGCCGGTGTTTCCACTCTGAAATGACACAAGTGTCGATCAGGAATCGCATAGATCGACCTCCCTTGGCAGCGACCGATCCCGATCCAACGCCACACCGTCCAGATAGGGACCCTGCCGGAAGAAATCGCGCGGGCGATTGGTGGCGGCTAGCTGGCGCGCCTCATCTGCCGCCATGACCACCACAACACTCTGGCCGCGTCTCGTCACGGTTTGAGGGCCGTCCTCAAGTGCTCGATTGACGACTTCGCTGAACTGGGCCTTCGCCTCTTGAAGTTGCCATGTTCTCGAATGCATCCGCTGTTCTCCCAGTTGTCGCATGCCATCACTCCCACTCCAGAGAGGCATGCGAACTAGACTGACTAGTCATATATGATAATAGTACAAGAAGAGGAAGCTTCAAGCCTTCGCCATTCTTCTCCATCAGCGAAGCGTCACGGTGCGACTGGCCTTCCGGTACTTGACGGTGAAGCTTCGGAATGGGGGGAGTGTCCATGCTTGGGGCGGCGCCTTTGCGGCCGCCTTGTTCGCCGGAGTGAGCAAGACAGTGCGGGCGCGCGGACTCACCTCACAGGTGTACACCGCTCCCTGAAACGTCCATTGTCGGGGCAGATCCTTGCGAAACTCCGCCAACTGGGCTGGGGTAAGGCCAAACTCCATGGCAAGATCAGGCAGGATATCCTCTTCGTCCACAAGTTGGAGGTCCTCCTGCGTCTCCACCCCGAGTCGTTCCAGCGTCTCCGCCAGGAAGGCGTGAGGATCCATGGCGTGGAGGGAGGACGAATCTTTTTTGAAGACCACCCCGGCGTCCGGCCATTCTTTGAGGATCGCCGCCAAGTGGAGTTCGTCAAGCAAGCGCTCCCCGGCCTGGCCGAGAAATCTGTTGGCGAGGATGAGATCGGCGATGCAGGACCGCAAGGCTGTGCCGGTGAGGAGTTCTTCCTCCACGGCGAGAGTCACCCCAGCATGCACATGCCGAACGTTCGCGACAATGCGCACCCTCCCTTGCCTCTTGCCTTCGACCC
>JAGLDW010001230.1 GCA_023145395.1 Lentisphaeria bacterium
CGGGACCTCCGGGACCGAGGGCGACCTGCGCCCAGGCACTCGCGGTCCGGGGACGTCCCGCACCACCATCGCGTTTGCTGCGGGGGGTGGCTTGTGCCCTCCGGACGCGAACCGAATCGCACAATTCCCATGCATTCCTGCCTGTGTGCTTGCAAGAGCCTCGCTTTGGCTTCACATTATGGACACATTCTGAACACGCTCCAACCGTTTGTGTCATACTCGGCATCGTCGAGTGAGTTGTCGTTCATCGGCACCGTAGAGATTGTTCCCGAAAGATGATTTTTGTGAGTACCGGTATTTCCATCAATGACGCGACCGCACGACTCGGAAAAGGCGCCCTGGGTCTGGTGGCCAACTGTGGTCGCATGGGGCGTTTTCTGATCAACGCCGTCGTCTACACACTCCTGCCACCGCTCAAGTTCGGGCGTGTGGTCAAGCAGATCTACTTCATCGGTTTTCAATCGCTTTTGGTGATTCTGCTGACCGGTTCGTTCACGGGCATGGTTTTGAGTCTGCAGGGCTTTCACGCGCTGAGCCGCTTTGGGTCGGATGCGTTTTTGGGTCCGCTGGTTGCCATGTCGATTGTGCGTGAGCTGGGTCCCGTGCTCGCGGCGTTGATGGTCACCGGGCGTGCTGGATCTGCGATCACCGCGGAAATCGGGATCATGCGGATTGGCGAGCAGTTGGACGCCATGGAGTTGATGGGGCTGAATCCGTATCGGTATGTGGTTGTTCCCAATCTGGTTGCCGCCGCGATTTCGCTGCCGATTCTGACGATCATCTTCGATATCGTGGGAATCTGGGGAGGATATCTTGTGGGTGTGAAGATTCTTGGGGTCAGCGGCGGCACCTATCTGGGGGAGATTCGCGCCTATCTCGGCATGAGCGATGTACTGGGTGGTTTGTACAAGTCCATTTGCTTTGGGGTGATCATCGCGGGGGTGTGTTGCTACAAGGGCTGGCACACGCGTTTTGGCGCGGAGGGCGTCAGCCGGGCGACCACGGAAGCCGTCGTGCTGAGTTCGGTTTTGATCCTTATGTGGGACTACTTCATGACATCGGCATTGTTCTGACATGATCACTCAGAATCCAGAAGTCAGTATTCAGCATTCAGAAGTCAGAATCCAGAGTGACAATCCTGTATGATCACGGTTGACAACATTCACAAATCGTTTGACGGCGTTCCTGTTCTTCAGGGCTTGTCCCTGCATGTGGAGGCGGGTGAGTTTGTGGCGCTGATCGGGCGCAGCGGGTACGGCAAGAGCGTGCTGCTGCGGCATATCGCCGGCATGCTCCGTCCCGACTCTGGACAGATCGTGGTCGACGGGCAGAATTTGCACACGCTTCGCGGCGCCCAGTTGCAGGCGTTGCGGGCACGGTTCGGTTTTGTGTTCCAGGGGGGCGCGCTGTTCGATTCGATGACGGTTTTCGACAATGTGGCCTTTCCCTTGCGCGAGAAGACAAAGGAGGGGGAGACCGAAATTGCGGAGCGCGTGCACAATGCTCTGGGGCGAGTGGGGCTGGTCGATGCGGGAGAGAAATTCCCTGCTCAGATCAGTGGGGGCATGGTGAAACGGACCGCGTTGGCCAGAGCCTTGGTGCTGGAGCCCGAGTTCCTCTTCTTCGATGAGCCGACCACGGGTTTGGATCCCATGACTGGTCAGGCGATCCTGAACTTGATCGACTCCTGCCACCGGAACTTGAAGTACACGGGAATCATCGTCACCCACCAGATTCCCCGTGTATTCGACATTGTTGATAAAGTGGCGGTGCTGCACGAGGGGACGATTCGTTTTTTCGGCCCGCCTGAGGAACTTGCGGAGTCCGCAGACGAGGTGGTTCGGCAACTCGTCACAGGCACTGTGGACAATCCCGTGTAATGTGTTGGCAGATAGCTCGCAGGGAGCATGGAAAGACATGAGAAAGAAAAGCGTCGAGTTGACTGTTGGTGTGTTTGTGATAGCGGGCGCACTGTGCTTTGCCTATTTATCCGTGCGCTTCACCCGGGCGGAGATTTCGGGTGGCGACACGTACGAGGTGACTGCTGTGTTCGAGAATGTCGGTGGCCTTCGCAAGGGAGCCAACGTCGAAATCGCGGGCGTGCCCGTGGGACGTGTGGTCGTGCTTAGTCTGGACGACTACCGGGCTCTTGCGACCATGCGGATCGACAAGTCGGTGGAGTTGCAGACCGACACCATCGCCTCGATCAAAACCAAGGGGCTGATCGGTGAGAAATATGTTTCCCTGCTACCCGGAGGGGACGATGAGGTCGTGGCCCCCGGCGGACGGCTTCGGGATACGGAATCGGCACTCGACATCGAGGCGCTGATCTCCAAGATCGCCTTTGGGAAAGTGGAATAGAAACAAGGATTGCCGCCATGAGAAAGTACCGTGTTTTCTTTTTCTTCGCTCTTGCAGCATGCGTGTGCACGGGATGGGCGCAGAAGCCGGACAACCCCACCAAGGTCATCCGCAGGACCACGGACGCGGTCCTCAAGACGGTGACCGATCCCGTACTCTCCGCCGTGGGGAAGAAGCAGGAACGGCGTGCGGAGATGATGCGGATCACGAACGATGTTTTCGACTGGCCGCGTATGGCGCGCAGCTCTATGGGGCGGAATTGGCGGAAACTCGACGAGAAGCAGCGCGAGGAGTTCATCCCCGCCTTCAAGGAATTGATCATGACTGCCTATCTGGGGCATGTCGAGGGGTATTCCGGGGAGAAGATCGAGTACAAGAACGAGCGGGTCGAGGAAGGGAAGTTCGGCGAAGTGACCACGGTCATATCCACCAAGGAACACGGGGACATCGACATCATCTACCGCATGTGGCTGCGGGATGGCGAGTGGCGGGTGCGGGACGTCTCGGTTCTTGGGGTCAGCCTGGTGCGCAACTATCGCACGCAGTTTTCCACGTTGATGCGCAAGGGGACATTCGAGGAGATGATGGTGAAGCTGCGCAAGAAGATCGAGAAGCAGCGCGTTGAGGGAACCGAGCTGAAAGGCAAGTAGTGCGCGGCCATTTCGTTTGATTGTGACTATGTGACAGGAGGCAGGATGATGTCGAAGACAGGTTCTATTATTTTTGCGATATGGCTGGTTGCTGTTCTAGCGGCTTCTCCCTGTTCTCGCGCGCAGGATGACGATGCATTCGACGACTACCTGGACGGCGAGGAAGAAATGACGATGGTCGCCGATCCTCTGGAATCCGTCAATCGCGTCTTCTATCACTTCAACGACAAGCTGCACGCCTGGATTCTCAACCCGGTTGCCAAAGGCTATCGCGCTGTCGTCCCGGAGGAGTTCCGCATCGCCACGCGCAATGTCTTTGAAAACATGCGCATGCCGAAGCGGTTTGTGAACTGCCTGCTCCAGGGGAAGCTGAAGGCGAGCGGCACGGAACTGCTTCGGTTCGTGGTGAACAGCACGATCGGCGTGGCGGGCATAGAGGATGTAGCGGGAGACGAGCTGGGTATCAAGGCGCAGAGGGAGGACACGGGACAAACTCTCGGAGGCTACGGGATTGGCGAGGGGATCTACATCACTTGGCCCATCCTCGGCCCCTCGAATCTCCGGGACAGCGTTGGTTTTGTGGGGGACATGCTTCTTGACCCGATCACCTGGCTTGTGCCCAACATCTATGCGCGGGGAGGAATCCGGACTGAAGAGGTCGTGAATGGGACCTCGTTGCGGATTGGGGAGTACGAAAAGACGCAGGCGGCGGCGTTGGACCACTACGAGTCACTTAAGGATATGTACACCCAGTATCGTCAGGAGCAGATCAAACGGTAGCCTGAATGCTGCTGCTGACGAATCCGACCGGAGAGAACGATGAAACGTGCGCTGACTGCCCTCGCCACACTGTCCGTCGTTGTCTGCTTTGCTGCCCCACAAACCGTGGTGGAGTGGACGTTCGACGAGTCCGGGGATGCAAAGGAATGGTCCACTGCCAACCACGTGTCCAATGTGCGGGTGGCCGACGGCGCCCTCAAGGGCACCTTGATGGACTGGGACCCATGGGTGACCAGCCCTCAGTTCGAGATCAAGGCCGACACTTGGCAGCGCGTTGAATTTCGACTGCGCACGACGGTGAGCGGTACTGGTCAGCTCTTCTTCACGTCCACCACGAAATCGCCCTATGGAGGATTCTTCCCCAGAAAAAATGTATCCTGGCGTGTCAATGGGGACGGACAATGGCATGACTATTCGATCCTGCCGTTCTGGCAGAGCGAGAAGAAGATCATTATGATCCGCCTGGATTTTGCCAGGGTCTCTGGCGCGGACAAGGGGGTGGGGACATTCGAGCTGGACTGGTTGCGGATTGTGCAGGCTGCCACCCCCGGGCGTCTGGCCAAGCCTCCGCAGTGGCGGTTCCCTGCAGATGTTGGCGCGCTTTCCCCCTCTGGTCTCTTGACCGCGAGGAGGACCAAGGGGGGGCTTGGCCTTGTTGCGGCGAATCGCGACGATTGGCTCGAAAGCTCCTACTTCTCATTCCCTGCAGACGATGCCTTCTTCGCCGTGGTGCGCATGTCGACGAAGGTTGGCAGGACGGCCTCGCTCTCGTGGCTATCCGGCAAGGCGAAAAGCCGTGCTGTTCTTGATTTTGCCGTGATTCCCGACGGGCTTATGCGCACATACAATCTCGATCTCTCCAGCTCCAAGACATGGAGTGATGACATCCATCGTGTCGGGTTTCGTCCTCCTCTAGGAAAAGGGGAGAGCACGCTCGCCGAGCTTGTTTTTGCAGAGGACCCGAGTGGACCTCCCTCTCCATTCCCGCTCTACGCCGGGCTCGAGGAGGCGATCAATCGGGCGGGGCGTTCCGCCTCGTTCCTAGTGAGCCTGGAGAATCGCGGCGGCGAGACGATGGTGGATGCCCGGATCAAGCATCTGCGCTTGCCGCTGGGGGTTTCCGCGGTGAAGAGGGAAGGGTGGGACAGAATTGGAGCCATCGATGTTTTCGACCGTCTTGAACACCGGTTCCAATTGCTTGCCTCGGGCCCGGTGTCGGGGCCCTTCGAGCTGGTTGTCGAGGGAGGTGGCGCAAGGTGCAGCTTTACCGGCGAACTGAAGTTCGAAGCCTCTTTGAGTCTCCCCAAGGCCGACTATGTGCCCATTCCCCATCCGGTTGAATCCGACTACGAGATCGGTGCGCTGTATTTTCCCGGCTGGCCGACGATCGACCGCTGGGCGCGCATCTGGGCGACGGACCCGCAGCGCAGGCCCGTGCTGGGATGGTACGACGAGGCGAATCCCGAGGTGGTGGACTGGCAAATCAAGTGGGCGGTGGAGAATGGCATCCAGTTCTTCATGGTGGACTGGTACTGGAACAAGGGAAGCATGCATTTGGAGCACTGGATCCGCGCTTGGGAGAAGGCCCGCTATCGCAGCTATCTGAAATGGTGCATGATGTATGCCAACCACAACCCGAAGGGAAGTCATTCGGAGGAGGACCAGCGCAACGTCACGAAGTACTGGATTGACAATTTCTTCCACTTGGCTGAATACTACCGGATCGACGGGAAACCTGTAGTCATGTACTGGAGCCCGGCCGGACTCAAGCGCGACATGGGGGAGGGTGCCGGTGGCGCGAAAAAGTTGCTGGATATTTCCCGCGAGATGGCGCGTGAGGCGGGCTACAAGGGGATTCACTTCATCGCCATGAAGTGGCCTGAGGCCTCGACCAGAGCCGGCGATGTGCAATGGTTGAAGGACGAAGGGTTCGACATGACCAGTTTGTACCATTTCATGCACCACGGCGGCAAGGCCGAGAACCCTAGGCGGTTCCCCTTCAAGCTGGTGGCGGATTGCAGCTACGAATGGTGGCAGGCCCGTCGCGAGACCGGAATCCTGCCGTTCATGCCAAATCTTTCGACAGGCTGGCACTCCCGGCCGTGGCATCATGACAAGGGAACCTGGATTGAGGGGCGCACTGTCGCGGATTTCAGGCGGATCTGCGCAGACGCGCGCAAGTTCGCGGACGAGACTGGGATTCGGCGGATGGTGCTAGCGCCGATCAACGAGTGGGGCGAGGGGTCGTATGCCGAGCCGAACACGGAGTTTGGTTTCGGCATGTACGAGAGTGTTCGGGATGCATTCTGCAGGAAACCGCTGGGAGGGTGGCCGGCGAACTATGGTCCTTCGGACGTGGGCCTCGGTCCCTATGATCTCCCAAAGGCGAAACGGAACGATTTGACCCATTGGACGTTTGCAGGGGATGCCCAGGGGTGGAGAGCTGCCATGGGGATTCAGAACTTCAAGGGCGGTGGCGGCTCTCTGAGATTTCGGACAAGCAGCAACGATCCGGCGCTATCCACATCGCTGGGGCGCATCCGGGCCCGAAACTATCGACGAGTGGTCGTTCGCATGAAAACGGCGCCGTCCGGACCTGGGGAGAAGAGCGCTCTTCAGCTGTTTTGGAGCACGAACAGTGCGTCCATTAGTGAAACAACCAGTGCTTCGGTGGCGATTCAAGGGGATGGTGAGTTCCACGAGTATGCCATCGAAGTGGCGGAGAATCCGCGCTGGCGCGGGCGTCTCAAAAGCTTCCGGCTCGATCCTGGCAGCCACAGAGACGTGGTCGTCGAGATCACGGAGATCCGCCTGCAAAAGTAGATGGATGGGTAGGCGGCGGATCAGGCGGCGAGTTGCTTGGCGCGTGATATCCGGCGGTGCCTGTGGTAGTACACCCCAGCTTGGATGCCGACGAAGACGAGTGCCTGGGCCAGGCTCACAAAGGCGGTCTGGAGTGGTAGCTCGATGGACGGCTTCCAGATCCAGAGAATGGGGATGGCTCCCACAGTCCACGAGATTGTGAGTGCGAACCTCTCGGGACGCAGGGACTTTGGGCGTTTTCGCAGGTGGTCGGCAAGAAACCAGAGCCCGATCAAAAGAGCTCCGCAGAAGCCGGAACTGGCGAAAAAAGAATCTGCGCCATCGAGGGTGGAGAAGACGAGCCAGAGCAGTTCCATGCAGAGGATGGGGGCGGGGGAGAGCACCCAGAGCAGGCAGAGGATCAGGTCGAAGGTCGGTGCTTGCAGCCCGTCGGACA
Organism: Lentisphaeria bacterium; assembly: GCA_023145395.1. GTDB lineage: Bacteria > Verrucomicrobiota > Lentisphaeria > Oligosphaerales > Lenti-02 > JAGLDW01. The sequence goes on from JAGLDW010001230.1 coordinate 7,051, forward strand.
GATCATCTCCATACATTACATTCTCAGCTCGCAGAAGCTGCCAGCCAGAGACGAGAAGAAGAACTTCAAGAATCATCGGAGTGAGTATGGACGTGATGTAGACGGTCAGCTCGCCCGGGCTCGGCTGGGAGTCGCCGGCCACCCATTTCATGACAACCGCTATGGCCGCAAAGGCGAAGGCGGCGACCCACAGCACGAGGAGGGAGGAGATGTGCAGCGCGAGCTTCGGCTTTCTCATGGTCTGGATCAAACGCCGTTTCCTCGTCGGAAATTCGCAGGCGAATTGGCGGATGGCAACGGGAACCAAGTCGTTCGGGATTCTGCATACGCGCTCCCAGACCTGCTGCGCCTCCCGCACACGAAAATCTCTCTCGAGCGTCCTGCCTTTGTTGAGCATGTCCTCGATGGCTTGGGCGACCGTTTCATCGATTTCCGCCGAGAATCGTGTGACGACAGCCACTTTTGCATGCGTCCGGAGAGAGCGTTGCATGGCTGCAACGGGTTTCCAGTCACCCTTGGCGACCCACTCAAGAACCTGAGTCCTAGCCGCTTTTCGCAGTGTGTCGAGCATGCCTTGCAGACGATGTTCACAGTCCACATCCTCGGGTGCTGGAGTGACTACAAGCAATTTTTCCGAGAGACGGTACCTTGTGAGCATGACCAAGGTCTCGCCTAGGTCGCCACTCATTCCGACAATCGTGGGAATGGAGTCCAGCTCGCCAAGCACTTGGGCTCTGGCCAGCGCGCGTGTTCCACACTCTCCGAACAGTTCCTCACGCCGGTCGGCGATGCTGCCAGTCCATTTTTCCGTCTGCCCGAGCAGCTCGAGACAGCGGCTCAGGCAGTTGGTCTGAAAGGCGGCATTGGCTTGGTAGAGGTGGTTTGCCAAGTCGGTCTTGACGGTTTCAAGTGCCTCTCTATAGTGCTTGGCACCGTCCGATCCGATGATGGAAGTCAGCCTGTCAACGGCCGTTTCGTAGAGGTCCAGGCGAGCGTCTTTGCGTGCCTGGTCAAGATCTTTCTCCATGGAATTCACAAGGGAGCCAATGTGCTTGTCAAACGTGCCTCTCTGCGTTTTGGTCAGCCCCCCGACACCCCGCTCGCGGATGCCTCGGACTGCTGCTACGGACAGCGCGGTATCACCTGTGGTGATTGCTCCGGAGAACTGGTCCAGTATGCTAGTAATTGCATAGGTCGCGCCCTGAAGCTCTCCCGCGACATCGCCTTGGCAATGGGGGCAACAGGCCTCCGAGGCATGAACCTCCTCCTCGCAGAATGGACACGGTTGCAGTACGGGTCTGCCACAACTCGAGCAAAAATCCGCACTGGAGCCATTCTTGGTTCCGCACATGGGGCAAAGCCACCTGCCAAAACCCACTTTGAAGTCGGATGAGATCACAGCGGGTGGGGCGATTTGGGTCTGGGCTGCCTCCCGCATGTCGCCGACTGGATTCACCTCGACGCTCTTTGCGTCGTCCATGGCCTGTTTCAGCGTGGCGTGGACGACGGCACCGCTTTGAGGACGATCTTCCGGCGCCTTGGCAAGCATGCCCATCACGGCGTCGCTAATGCTCCGTGAGACCGTTGGGACGAGCTTGGCTGGCGGAACTGGCTCGTTGCTGAGATGCAGGGATGCCACGCCCAGGTTTGTGTCGGCATCGAAAGGTGTGCTCCCGGTGAGCATGTAGTAGCAGGTGGCACCGAGGCTGTAGAGATCGCTTCTGTGGTCGAGAGGTTGGCCGAGAATCTGCTCGGGGCAGATGAAATGGGGGTTTTCGTGTACACCCTTGCCATAGATCCCCGCACCGTATCCGGCACCTTGCATGGCCGCGCTACTGAAGCCAATCAGTTTGATCCGCCCCTTTGGGGTGATGAGGATGTGGGCTGGTTCAATGGCGCCATGGATGAACTTATCGACCATCCATAGCTCGAAAAGAGTC
>JAGLDW010001231.1 GCA_023145395.1 Lentisphaeria bacterium
GGCTGCTGCGGGACGGTGGCCAGCAGGTCGGGGACGATGTCGTTGAGCAGCGTTGCCGAAAGTCCGTCGGTTACGGTTTTGGAGACCACGAAGAAGGGGCGGCCAATCGCATCGTTCACCCAATAGTCGGTCGTCCCCCGCAGGCAAAGGCGCTCGCGCGACACGAAACGCCGGGGCAGCAATGCGCCGTCGCCGTGATAGACGCGCACGTGCCCGTCCACATAGAGATAGCCTGCTTCCGCCGGGTCGGCCTCCATCCAGGCGGTGGAAAGTTCCTTCATCCATTCGCGGACGTTGCCGTCCGCCCCCATCCGCAAGATCTTCTCGCGCAGGGTTCGCACCTCCGGAACCCGGTCGAGGCCGATCACCTTACCCAGCTCGCCAGGCGGGAGATGGCGCAGCCCCTCCGGTCGGCGGATCCGCGCCAAGGCCATGAAGCCGAGGACTGTGAGGATATGCATGGCGCTATAGAACCCCGCAGGCAGAGAAAGGTGCTTGCCCAATCCACTGAACAAGCCGTTGCCGCATAGGGCAGGAAGCCCGGCCAGCACACCGCCGAAGGGCACATCCCGGCAGTTTTCAAACCGCCCGGCGGCACTCTGGACCAGCCCCATCGCCGCCTCCACCCGCTCGTCGGCCCTCGTGCATGCCGTCCCCAGCCCCTCCGCTGCCTGCGCGTCCAATCGACTGCGTTGAGATTTCGTCGTTCCGGCATCCTCCATGGATGCCGCAGGGTCGAGTCCTCCCGGTCGTGTGACCCGTCCGCCGCCGATGGCCTTGCGCAAAGTCGATTCGTTCACGCCCGCCTTGCGGGCCGCCGCCGCGACCGATGCACCGAGGCGAAGAAGTCCTTCGCATTGCGCAATCTTCTCTGGAGTCATCACCGCGCCTGCGCGAACCGCACGAGGGGCGAAAAACGAAGCAGGACCCTTTTCGGCCAGCTGCCGCGTCCAGTTCATAAGCGTTCGGTGGGGAATGCCCAGAGGCGAGCGGGTTATCTCGCAGGCACGCACATGGGAGTTGTCGATGAGTGAAGCCATCGCGAAACGCTGCGCGCCGGCATCGCCGGACGGATGGGAAAAGTAGTTGTCCGGCCCGATGAAATAAGTGTGGGTACCCTCCTTGTCAAGGATGCTTAAACTCGGTCCGATTCGGATTGCGCCCTCGGGGAATCCTTGTAAAAGTAGTTGCGGCATGGTGGAACCTCTTCGGGTTTGGATCCCTCGCGGGATGCTTGTTCACCCCGCAGAATCCACTATGCCATGGCTCCTGTCACTCCTAGGAATGTGCCAATCCATTTTCCG
>JAGLDW010001232.1 GCA_023145395.1 Lentisphaeria bacterium
TCATCGGTGGCTGGCACCTGATCATACTCGACTCGGTCTACTTCAAGGGCGCCAAACTACAGCATGAGGGGAGAGTGGACGACGAACAGCTCCAGTGGCTTCGCGGCGAGTTGGCGGGCATCCCCGCCGACGCTCCCATCCTGCTCTCTCAACACCACCCCCTCAACTTTCCCGCAATCCAGACGGAGAACGAGGACGAGATTCTCGAACTGTTCGCCGGGCACAACCTGCTCTACACGCTCACTGGGCATAAGCACTACAACCACTTCAGTCGGGACACTCAGGGGGTCTGGCACATTGTGACGGGATCCCTGTCCTTCACCTGCAACAAGAAGCAATGTGGCATTGGCTACCGGTATGTGAGCACGATCGGCAAGGACCTGTGGACAGCCTGGGTGCCCTTTGAGGACAAGACTCCCCTACAGCTGCTGAAGACGGTCGAGCCTGCGGGCGCGACCTCGGTCATTGTGGACAAGCTGCCTCTCGACAAAACGCTCTGTCTGCGCATCCGCTACAGCGGCAGGGGCGGCGAGGTGACAGGTGGAGGCGCCGGCGAAGCACCCGTGACGACAAAGGGGCGTGCGCTGACGCTCAACAAAGCGAAGTCCTGCTTCCGCCTGACGCTGCCTCCAACAACGGCGCCTGCCACGGCTTTCTTCCCGCTTCCCGCGGACTTCGCAAAGGCCAACCACGGACGGCTCGGGCTACGCCTCCCCCCAACAGTCAAAGTGGAGCGTGTCACGCTCTACAGCACAAATCTGACCTGGGAGCACTACCCCCTCGGGCGCGGTGAGGGCCCGGCGCCCACCATCTCCCTGCGGACTCCGCAGGAGACTTCCCCCGTGGCGCGAGGCGCCATTCCCATTGTGGCCATCATCGAGGGGATCTCGTCAGCCACACCCGTGTCCCTTGAGATCGCCGGACAGGAAGTCGCCCCAGAAGCCAAGGGTCTCGCGGTGGTCAGTTTCCGTGCGAATGGACTGCAGAGCAAATCCCATGGGTTCAAGAACCACCTGTATGTCAACGGGCAATTCGTCACCGCCATCGAACCGGACCGGAATGTGACCCAGTGGGAGCGTCTTGCCTACGTCATCCCCGGCGATCTCTGGAGTCTTGCAGCCACCCCCGTGGTCAAGCTCACTGCCGGAACGCCCATGGATGGGACGGGTGCCAATCCGCCCGAGAACAACGAGGACTACTCCGTCGGCGACCTGGTGGCTTCCGTCGATGGCATCTTGCTAGGAGATGCCAAGCGCAGTCTGCGCGCGTCTTTTTCCATCGGTGACAATAGCAAGAAAACCACCACCTTTCTCGAATACTCTCCCGTAGTGCCAATCAAGCCCCGCAAGTGGCGTTTGCTGGTCCATAACTGGGACGCTGCCGCTCTCCCCCCCGGTCCGGTCACCATCTGCATTCG
>JAGLDW010001233.1 GCA_023145395.1 Lentisphaeria bacterium
GATTTGCGGAGTTCGCAGGGCACGGTCGCTGGGGACATCGGCCCTCCAGGATCTGCGGAGTTTGCAGCGGGGATGGCTATGGCAGGCTGAGAATGTGTTTCACGACCTCGACTCGGATGGCGTCGCAGTCCGAGCGGTCGGCGTTTAGGTCGCGCTGCCGCAGTTCGGCGAGCCAGGCGCGGGCTTTGACCGCGTTTGCGGAGGCCGCGGGAGCGTTGGCGAGCCGTTGCTCGAGCACGGTCATATAGCGCAGGTCGTCGATGGCTTCGCGGTACCCCTCCCACTGCAGCGTGTCCACCACACCGTCGGCAGTGGGATAGACCATGTTGTGCTGCTTGTAGCTGTCCTTGCGGCAGAAGTCGTTCCACACACTCGCAAAATCGCTATGGGCCTTGTTTTTACCGCCCCAGCTCTGCGTGCCGCCCCAGTGATAGATGTAGGTCATGCAACCATCGTAGCCGTACTGCCAGAGAAGAAAGCCGAAGTTCCGGCGATAGGTGTCGGGTGTCTCGCAACCGCCCTGGGGATTGCCGTAGCTGATGATTTTCTGGCCTTTGGAGTGCCACTGTGCCGATTCCTCGCGGGACGGGTAACCCGAGCATACCAAGAGGTCCTGAATGTCGCCCATCAGCCCGAAATTGCTGCCTCGGTAGCCTGCCACAAAAATCTTTGCTCCGAGTTCGCGCATCGCGCTCCAGGTCTCGCGCTGTCCGGCCAGGCGGTCCCCCTTCGCCTCGTCGATGCCGTAGAAATAGATCTCCTTGAACCCGTATCCACGCAGGATGGCCAAATGCTCGCGGGTTTTCTGGCGGATGATCTCCAGCCTATTCGGCGTGTCCGGTTTGACGCTGTGTGCATACCAGCCGCGGTAGAAGAGAATGCTCGACTCCGACATGCCCGATTCGCGGCGGATCTGCAACGCCTCCGCATTGTGCGCGCTGACCGTGTGCATGACATCGAGCACACCATGATCGCGCAAGTTCTCCATCTCGCGCCGGTATTGGCGCATGACATGTTCTCCGTAGTAGGTCTTGCTGGGCGCGTAGTGGTAGATGCTGCAAATGGTCCGTGAGCGCGGCAGGACAAAGGGAAGAACCCGGATCTCCAGCGACTGGCCGAGAAGCACACGACCGCCTAGGAAAAGCTGAATCTTCGACCGATACACCCCTGCCTTGGCGTCGAGCGGAACATGGACGGTGATCCAGAACTGCTTGATGCGGCGCGCCTCGAGGTCGAAGGGCAGGATGCTTGGTGCGTCCACGACGGGAAAGTCTTCACAAGTCTTGCCCGGAACCCCTTCCAGATCGCTGATCGAGATGAAACGTGGCGAACCATCGCCGTTCGCCCCAAGCCGCATCTCGTTGCGCTCAGCATCGAAATCCACTCGGATGAGCCCGTCGTCGTGAAGCAATAGCTCGGGAACAAGCGCACGACCCCCTCCGGTGCGGATGGGATTGTAGCTGTGGGTCGGGGTCTCCAACTTGTACCCGCTCCCCTCGTCCTGGTACCACGCCTTGACGATGCGAACATCCAGGCAGTCCGCAGGCAACGTGCCACCATTGTCACTGCGCAGCGCGGACACCTTCAGCTCGACCGCCGCGAAGTTCTTCTCGGGCAGCACTGCGAAGGAACCTGCCTCGAACTCACCCCGCGCCGCAGTGATCCGCATCGTGCCGCCAAGTTCGCCGGGAATCATGGAGTCGGTGGGAAGAATGCGTTCGTTGGTGATGGCGCGAACACTGCTGGCGAGAATGTCACGCGATACCAACCGCCCCGCTGCGAAGGCGCTGGCGAGGCGTTCCACGTCGCCGATCCGCCTCTGCAAGGCGGGTTGAGCCGCGTATCGTCGCTGGGTGAGAAGCGATGTGTCGAGGGAGACCAGCTCCGTCTCGATGCGCCCGCGCCAGTGGCGCGCTACCTCGTTCTGCTCTTTCATCTGCCCGGCAAGGTCCCGCAATGCCCTGAGCTTGGC
>JAGLDW010001234.1 GCA_023145395.1 Lentisphaeria bacterium
GACACGCTCACGCTGAAATCCTCGTTGAATCCCTTCTCTGGTTTGCCGAAAGCCAGCGTCCAGATGCGTCCGTCCCTGCCTTTGGGAACTAGGATTCGCACAGTCGCCACCACACCTTCAAACGATGTGTCGACGCGTTTCAGCGGTGGTGCGTCCAGTCCGGCGCTCAGCGTCCACACGATGTGCTCCTTGCCTCCGCCTCCGCTCACATGCAGGTCGAACGAGTCCAGTCCTTTTGGCACATAGAGGAACACGGTGGGCAGGCAGCGGAATCCGCGCAGTTTTCCGTGGACAGCCCAGGCGCAGGGGGAGGCGAGCGTCATGGAGCCACCGTCGGTCTTGACGCTGAGCTTGCAGGTGCCGGCCACGCTGGTCTTGGCCCGGATCTCCCGCACGCCATCCACCACACCCTCGAACAGAACGGTACCGGCAGAGTCGAGCAGTGTCGTCGTCAGGGGCTTGCTCCGGTTCACGGCCATGTAGGTCAGTGTCAGCGCCACTGTCCCGTCTGGCAGCGGCTGAATCACAAAATCCTGTGTCCCTCGCAGGATCAGCGTGGATTCAGGAGCCTGGGAGGGCAAGCCTTTGGCCGCGGCCTCGAACTGTGGAACCGCAAAGGAGAAGGGATCTTCCTGCGCAAACACAAGACAGGCGGACAAACTGGCGATCACAAGCAGGGCGAACGTCTGTTTCATGGTATTCCCTCTCTTCTACGCCTGCGATTTCGGGCGTGCTGGCTGTCCGGTTCTGGCCGATTCGTAGATGGCGTCCATCAACTCCGTGTGGTGGATTCCGTTGACCGGACTGGTCTTCGGCGCGCAGCGCCCCAGCACGGCATCGACGAAGTTGCGGTCGGGCGTCTGGTCCATTTTGCCAAACTCCGGCTCCACCGTTTCGCCCTCGGCGAAGACATCCATCCAGGAGCTATTCCAGCCATCGAGATCGACCCGGCCTTTCTCGAAGATGAACGTCATGTAGCCGACCGAGCGGCTGCAGTTGCCGCCAATGCAGATGCTGCCCAGGACGCCGTTCTCGAAGCGTATGCTGATAACACTGTTGATATCGACGCGCGTGCCGTGACTGTCCAGAAAGGCGAACACCTCGGCGGGGCGGCTTTCGACGCTCCAGATCATGCTGTTGAGAAGATGGGCGCCGCTGTCGTAGGCCTGTCCGCCACCGGATTGGGCTGGGTCCCGGCGCCATTTCCCCTCCGTGAAGTTCATCCAATCCTGGCATAGATAGCCAGACACCAGCTCCAGCTTTCCAAAGGCGTTTGAGCGGATTTTCTCGCGAAGGTAGTCGAACTGCGGCGAGCACGAGGTGTTGTAGCCGATGGTCATGATCTTGCCGGATTCCTCCACCTTCGCAGCCAGCTTGTAGGCGTGTTCGGCCGAGGTGACCATGGGCTTCTCCATGAAGACATGGCATCCCGCATCGAGCGCTTCCATGCCCTGCTCGAAGTGGATTGTGTGCGGCGTGGCGATGATGACCGCATCCAGATCCGGGGTTCCCGCGTACATGGCCTTTGTTCCCGCATACACGGGAAGATCCTTGCCGTCGTCCCCGAAAAGGCGTTCGCGGAATGCGCCGGCAATCTCCTCGGTGAGATCGCAGAGAGCCACGAACTCCACCTCCTCCATCGCCCCCATGCGCTGCGCATGCACGCCACCCATTCCTCCACAGCCGATGATCGCGGTCCGGATCTTGTCCATCGTATTCTTCCTGGTTGTCGGTACAGGGCGCTACTCGAGGAGACGGCTGAAAAACGGATTCTCCCCGATAGACTACGCCAGTGCCAGCTGAATATCAATGGAAGAGAGCATGTTGGTTCGAAAAGACGCCCGCCGGCAGCGCGCGTCACCGCAGATCCCGAGGTGGGTGAGGCGCTCTGCCCAGTTTGTATTCAGGCGGTGCCTGACTAGTTTAGTGCTGGTGTGCGAACACCGTCACCCCTCCTCCAATCCCAGCCACTCCAGCCACGAAAAGGTGTCGAATGACGCCCCACAACCCCGATGCCCAGGATGATCACAGCGAGCTGCTGCAGTTCGCGGGACTCATGGCACATCAGCTCAAGAGTCCCATTGCGGCAGCATCCTCTTTGCTGAATGCGGTTTTGCACGAATACGCCGGACCTCTCACCATACAGCAACGGAAAACCCTGACGAGGACTAGCCTTCGTCTCGACGAGTCGCTGCAGGCCATGCGGCGCATGCTGGATATTGTCCGGCCGCAGGACGAGGAGGAGCGGCTGCACAGCATCGCCGAAGTCATCCTCTGCGTGCGGGAGACGGAACGCACTCTCAGAGATGGCTTGAGCACGCGCAACATTCAGTTCTCCTTCGATCCAGACCTGTCGCAAGCGTACGTCCGCATCACGGAATCCGCTCTTCTCGAAGTCCTCAACGCATTGCTGAGCAACGCGATCAAATACACGCCGGACAATGGCGGAATCCGGGTGGAGGTCACATTCCCGGAGGGATTCACAGACACGGTGCGCATCACCGTCGGCGACAGTGGGATAGGGATTCCGGAAGAGAACCGAGACCACGTGTTCGAGCCTTTTTTCCGCACGGCCTCCGCCCGCGGTTCAGACCGGCCGGGCGTTGGTCTCGGGCTGGCGTTTGTCAGTTCGGTCGTCAAACAGGCGGAAGGGACCATTCAAGCGGGAAAATCGGGCCTGGGGGGCGCCTTGCTCACGGTCGATCTGCCCGCCATTCCGGAAAGCGAACTGGGCGAGCTTTCCCAGCATGCCGCCGACCCAAGCTTCCGTGTGGTCATCATCGGCGGGGTGGCGGCCGGCCCCAAGACGGCATCCAAGATCATCCGCCTGATGCCCGATGCGGATGTCACGATCATCGAGAAGGGCAAAGTTCTTTCCTATGCCGGATGTGGCCTTCCCTACTACATCTCCGGCGCTGTCCGCGACGAACGCGAGCTGACCTCCACACCCGTGGGCGTAGCCCGCGATTCCGTGTTCTTTCAGAAAATCAAGAATGTCCATGTGCGCAGTTCGACCCTGGCGCTGGAGATCGACCGCCAAAGGAAACGCGTCAGAGTCCGTGGACTCACGGATGGGTCTGAAGAGTGGATCGCCTACAACAAGCTCGTTCTCACCACCGGCGCGTCACCGGTCACACCGCCAATCCCGGGCATCGGCAAAGAGGGCGTGTTTTCACTTCACGGGGTGTCCGACGCCGAGGGCATCAAGGCTGCGCTCGCCTCTGGCGTCGCCCGGGATGTCGTGATTGTGGGTGGGGGGCTGGTGGGAGTCGAGATCACCGAAGCGCTGGCCAGTCGCGGGTGTCGCGTCACCATCGTCGAACGCGAAACGCAGCTTCTCAATGTCCTCGACTGGGAAATCGCCCGGTTGGTTGAGAAGCACATGGAGGCGAAGGGGGTCAGAGTCATGACCGAGACGACGGTCCTGTCCATTGAGGGGAGCGACCAGAATCCGGAGCACGTCGGACAGGTCCAAACCGACAAGGGAACGCTTCCCGTGGACCTGGTCATTCTCGCGGCGGGGGTTCGCCCGAATGTGGAATTGGCGGCCAATGCCAATCTGGATCTGGGCGAGAGAACGGGCGCGATCGCCGTCGATGACCATATGTGCACATCCGATCCTGACATCTATGCCGCCGGCGACTGTGTCGAGTGCCATGATCTGGTCACGGGACGCCTGTGCTACGCTCCCCTGGGTTCGACTGCCAACAAGCAGGGACGCATTGCCGCCATCAATGTCTGCGGCGGCGACGACAGCTTTCCCGGGGTGCTCAGCAGCACGGTGTGCAAAGTCTTCGACTACTGTGTCGGTCGCACTGGGTTGACCGAGCGCATGGCTCTGGATCTTGGCTATGACGCCATGAGCGTTTTGGCTCCAGGCCCCGACCGCGCCCATTACATGCCCACAGCCGAGATGCTGCTGTTCAAACTGGTCGTGGAAAAACGCACTGGACGTGTGCTCGGCGCCCAGGCAACGGGTCCCGGGGAAGGGGCAAAACGCATCGACGTGGTTGCGATGGCAATCACAGCCGGCATGACGGTGCACGATCTTGCCAACGCGGATCTCTGCTACGCTCCTCCCTACGCCACGGCCATGGACATTACCATCACAGCGGCCAACATCGCGCGCAACAAGCTTGATGGTCACATGATCGGCATCTCCTCGGCGGAGGTCAAGCGCAAGCTGGATGCTCGGGACGACTTTGTCTTCCTTGATGTGCGCACCCCCGCGGAATACGATCAGGAGAAACTTCCCAGGACCGTCAGCATTCCCCTGGCCTCGCTGCGTGGCCGAATCAATGAATTGCCCCGGGACAAGGAGATTGTCACCTTCTGCCAGATTTCGCTGCGGGGCTATGAAGCCGCGCTGATCCTGCAGACGGACGGATTCGCCGACGTGAAAGTGATGGATGGGGGCACCGTCATGTGGCCCTACGAAAAGCACTGACGAACAGCACATTACCCAGGTCCTATGGAGGGCGAGGCTCTGACGAGCCGGTCCCCCCATCGACGGGGGACGCGGACAGCGCGTTGCGCAGAGTTCTCTGATTGTTCTCCTGGATCTGTTTGGTTTCTTGGTCTCTCCGTTTTATCTTGCGACCCGTCGGCGGAGTATTGGCCAATCATCTGGGCACTGGCAACAAGGAGCTTTCTCAATGGATCATGCCAAGAGACATTCCAAAGTGGTATGTGCGATGTGCGCACTGCTTGTCGGCGCGGTTTCCGCTCAGGGCCAGACTGCGGCCGACGTCGGCGTCCCACCGGCAGGGACAGTCCGGACTCTCCAAAAAGATCAACGGTCCAGACACAGGAAAAACGCGGAGAAGACCATGAAGATCACCGTTGGCATCGATCTCGGACGCGATCTCGGGCAAAGCTTCGGCTCGCTCTTCGAGGCCACCAGCAGCAACGGTTCGCTCGTCATCGGCGCTGGTTTCGGGAATCAGTACAACACGCGCTACCGTGGCTCTCGCCACACGATCCAGTTCTTCGTCCGCCCAACCAATGGGGAGCGCACCTTCACCAGCGAAGCGCTTCCTCGTCCCAACGACCTCTGCGGCACCTACCTGCAGGGTCGCGACGACGTTGTCTATTCCACCTATGGCGGGATAAAGGCGTGGGATTCGGACGGGAAGAAGTGGCAAGCGGCCACTGGCTTCGATAACACGGAGGAAGCGATGCGAGTGGGGGATGGCATGCTTCAGTTCGGCACCAGCCGAGTGCTGTTCAATGGCAAGACCATTCTCGAGCCACCGGCCAAGGGGAGCTATCAACGCTTTTTCTATGCGAACGGGCACCTGTGCTTCTACCATGTCAATCTCAATGGTCGGCGCTACCGCCTCTACGAGAACGACGAGGATGGGTTCAGTAAGCTGCATGCCTGCCCATGGGCACCCGGCGCTGGCACAGTCGATCTATCGAAAGCCGTGGTCCTCACCCTGCCTGTCGTTGGAGAAACCACCTTCGCCTGGGGGCAACTTGGCAAGCAGGTTCTCACTGGCTCCAACATCGGCGGGTTCTACGTTTTCGAAGCCGGGGCGTGGAGGATGCTGCTCAAGCCCAACATCAAGGTCAGCTATCAGCTGTACTCCACCATGGCATACTACGACCGGTTGCTCATGGGCCAGTATCCCACCGGCCGTCTGTTCGAATACGATGGCGAGAAAATCACCGACCTGGCGGGATGGCCCCCGCGTCTCGATGGCGTCTCCGGCAGCGCTCGTGAAGCGCAGAGCACCACCATCTACGGTGGGGATGTGTTCGTCGGAGTCTGGCCATGGGGCGAACTCTGGCGCTACAACCCCGACAGCAAAGCTTGGGCCTTCATGAGCCGGATGTTCCCGCATCCCTCCCTCTCCGACAAAGTCACACATCCCTACGATGCTGAGAATCACGCCGGCACAGTCAGAAACCAGTGGGGGCAGAGAGTCACCAGTCTGGTCGCCAGCGAAGGTGCTCTATTCATCTCCACTTCCGCGAAGTGGCCGTGCAAGTGGGATGCCAAGACCGCCCCCTTCCTCGCACCTGACAAATGGAAATCCTACGGGACCGTTCATCGCATGGTGATGCCAGGGCAACTCAGCGCAGTCACGAAATGGACAAATCGTCCGATTCAGATCGAGTTCGTCGTCAACGGTGCGGAAATCACCATCGTGCAAGACGGCAAACAGCTTGCTCAAACCACGCTCTCCGGCGCCTTGGGCGAAAGTCTGAAGACGATGACCAAGCTCGACAAGATTTCCTGGGGATCTGGCATCTACGGCCCGTTCAACGGCCTGACCATCAAGGGTTCGACAAGCGGGCGCAAGTAGGTTTTTCCAGGATGTGCGGAGTTCGCAGAGACACGGCCGCTGTGGACATCGGCCCTCCAGGATGTGCGGAGTTCGCAGGGGGCGGCGGTCGGGGGCGACACGCCCTCCAGGATCACACCGACAAA
>JAGLDW010001235.1 GCA_023145395.1 Lentisphaeria bacterium
ACATGTGCCATTCTGTCTCATTTCTAGAGACAAAATGCCATGGTTTCATGCATCGCTGTCCCCATTGCACGGTATCGCTTGTGACGGTAGCTTCCCGTTCCTCCGGGCATGGTGCACGGGGTGAAACATGCCCGGATCTCGACGAATGGGACAACAGTCGTTAACAGGGACCAAACCGCGTGCACTCGTCGTGGTGCTCGGCGCACTGGGCGATTTCATCCTGGCACTGCCACTCATACAAGCACTGTCCCAATCCGCCCAGCTGCTGCTAGCCACTAGAGGGGGATATCGAGCACTGCTTCCCCCGGATCCACCCATCGGAGAATTCTTCGACACGGATGGTCCTTTCGGCGCCGCGCTCTTCACTTCCGGAGGAAGACTGACACCTTGGACTGGAAAGCTGCTACACGGTGCACAGGTCCACTTGCTGATGCGGAGTGACGACGTAGTGCGGGACAACCTCTCCACCGAGGGTGTCTCCAACATTGTCTGGCACAATCCCAGGCCTGCAGCACCGCCCCATGTCGCGCGTCAACACATGGAGAGAGCTGGTTTTTCCTGCCCCGAGAGCTTTGACTGCGCTCCCGTCATGCCCATGCCAGGCAATGGCAACCAGCTATGGATCCACCCCGGTAGCGGAAGCCCCTCGAAAAACGCCTCTCCAGACTTCTTTGCGGAGTTCGCAAAGGAGTGGCGTGCGCGCGACGGCGGCAGGATCACACTCTCGTTCGGAGAAGCCGACCTGAAGCTCCACGGAATGGTCAAACGTGTGTTCGAAAAACACGGCGTCCCCCACGAGGAGATTGTCTGTCCGTCTCTGGGCGAACTACGCGAAGCACTGGCGAACCGCGCTGCACTCTATCTGGGAAACGACAGTGGAGTCAGCCACCTAGCCGCCGCGCTGGGCGTCCCCACCATCGCCTGCTTCCTGCACGCCAACGCCGACATCTGGCGTCCCGTCGGCCGAGTCCTAGTGCTACCGGCCCCCGGTGTCGAGCAGGCTCGCTCCCCTCAGCTCTGGCAGAGAATCGACAGACTCCGCAAGGCCGGTTGCCCATCCCGAATCGCGAACTACGCACCGATTGCAAGCGTCCCCCGCTGCACCTAGGTTACCTGTCGATTTTCCAACACTGGATTGCATGTCTATCTGAACAAAGGAGAATGGGTGCTATGAGACAGATTGTGAAAAGAGGCAGAATCTCCGTGCTAGCCGCACTGACGGGGGTAGTCCTTCTCGGTCCTGGCTGTGCCGGCGCAGCGGCACAAAAGCTCTCTGGACCCGCCGCCCGACGACAGGCATTGCTGCAAGCCGCAAAACGGGGAGTCGATGGCCTGCCGGTGCTCGCCAAAGGGCTGACCGACGCGAATCCTGTGGTGCAACGAACTGCCGCCCGCCTGCTCGCGGACCTGGGAGCATCGGCCCGCGCGGAAATGACACGCGCCACCGAAAGCAAGGACATGCTCGCCCGCCGGACCGCGTACATGGCGCTCTGCAAGATGGAGGGTGTCGATCAAACTACTCTGCTTGGCAAAGCGCTGGGCGACGAGGATGCGACCGTGCGGCTCTACGCCGTCAACATGCTCATCGGCATTCGTCCGCGGACTCCGCAGATCAAGGAACTGCTGGACGGAGCCGCCAAAGACGATAGCCCGCTCGTGCGCAACCCCGCCTCCAAAGCGCTCTGGCCCTTTCACCGCAATGTCGTCCGCCTGCGCGACCGCAAGGATTGGGACCACGATGTCCATATCGTCAACACCATCCCCCTGCCCAAGGACGGATGGAAGTTCCATCTTGACCCCAAGCGAAGCGGACATCGCGCAAAATGGTTCAAACCCACGTTCGAAGACGCCAAATGGGCGGATATCGCCATCGAACAGGCATGGCAGAAGGCCGGCTACGACTACACAGGCGTCTCCTGGTACAGACGCACGGTCGACATTCCCGAAAAAATCGACAACAACGCCGTCGAGATCACCTTCAAGGGCATTGACGAGTCCGCCTGGGTCTGGGTCAACGGAGTCTATGTCGGCGACCATGACATCGGACCAAACGGCTGGAACGTCTCCTTCTCCCTGGACATCACCAAGGAGATCAAGTGGGGCCAGCCCAATCAAATCACGGTGCGTGCCATGAACACAGCCCACGCTGGCGGTATTTGGCAGCCAGTGATGATCGAAGTGCTGAAGTAGAGCAACCCCATACAATGAGGACAATCATTATGCGAAACGAGTTGTTGAAACGGATGTGGCTGCTTGCAGTGTGTGTGTGCGTGCTGGCTGTCCCGATGCAGGCCGCGGACGATGCGGCGCTCTGGGAGACCAAGTATGCGGGGGATGCCGCCGTCGGCGCGCAGGTGCTCGGACTCTGGCAGTTCGACGATCCGGACGAACTGGTGGATGCCTCCGGCCAGGGCAATGTGCTGAAGCTCCGCAGCGGGGGACGAATCGTCGAGGACGGACGTTTCGGACGCTGTCTTGAAAGCTTCACCGCCAATGTCAAGAATGACAAGGGCCAGGGGGCGGAAGTGAAGAATTGCCCCGCGCTGAACCCAACGGGCGCCTTCACGGCCGAAGCCTGGATCAAGCCCAAGGCAGAACTGGCGACCCATCCCACCTCGTTCATTCTCGACAAGAAGTATTTTCACTACTCCAAGGACGTTCCCGCAGCCAACACGGGATACTGCTGGTATCTCACGCGCTCGGGCAAAGGCTTTCTGGCGAATGTGTCGCTGGGATTTGGCGAGGATTCCGCGTGGTTCAGAAGCACCCCAATCGAGCTCAAGACGGACGAATGGCGGCATCTGGCCTTCACCTACAACGGCGCGGGAACGGTTCATTTCTTCGTGGATGGGAAATCAGTCGGACGGGGATTCTCCGAAAACCGCGGCGGCATCACCCCAAGCACGTACTCCCTTGTCCTTGGAGATCGCTACGGCAGCGTGCACACGGGTTTTCCCGGGTTCCTGGACCAGGTGCGCATCACGGAAGGCATTCTGCCAGCTCTGCGTGGTTCCCTCGAGATCCAGCCTGGTTTCTGCCGCACGGTGTACAGGCGGATGGAAAAGGATGCCAGCATCGTGGTCGAGATTTTCAACGACACTGGACGCGTTCTCAATGCCGTCGCCGTCACCGCATCCCTTGGAGCCGACACCCAAAGCCGGGAGATCCCCACTCTCGCCTCGGGGGACACGCATACGGTCACCATCCCCGTCGACACGTCCCTGAGGGCAGGCAAGTACTCGCTGAACGTCACAGCCAAGGCCGTCGATGGAGCACGAAATCTCGAAGTGGAGAGTGTGCTGCCCGTCGTCATTGTCACGCGTCCCACCCCCAACCAAATGCCCGTCGTCATGTGGGGCGGTGGCGACAACGAGACGCTCAAGGACATCGGCTTCACCCACAATCTCAAGCACATGACCGACTATGCACGAATCTGGAAGGCGGGAGAGCCCACAGGTGCCCAGAACTCTGCCCAGAGCACCTCAACCGCCCGCATGCTGGACCAGGCTCTCGCCGACGGATTGGGAGCATGCATCTACATCTACCCAGGGCGCTGGATCCAAAGGAACAAGAAACTCTCCAAATACCTCCGCATCGATGCCGACGGCAAACCCTATTCGCACGAAAACACCGCCGCCGCCTTCCCAGAACTCAAGACCTTCGCCTACAACTGCGGCGCCTCCGTCGCCAAGACCTTCGGAAAATTCCCCGCCCTCTCCGCCGCTCTGGTCCATTCGGAAATCCGCGACGGCACACAGCTCTCCTACCACGACTACGAAAAGGAGCTCTGCAAGAAGGAACTCGGTTTCGACATGCCATTGGAGGCCATCGGGAAAGGCGGCATGCAGTACAACACGATCGCTGGCTTCCCCGCGGACCGAGTCATCCCCGACGACTACAAGCTCCTGCGCTTCTACAAATGGTTCTGGAAAAGCGGAGACGGCTGGAACGATCTCCACACGCAGACCAGTCGCGGACTGCATTCCACGGGGCGCGACGACATTTTCACCTTCTTCGATCCCGCCGTGCGCGTCCCCAGCGTCTGGGGAAGCGGGGGTGGCGTGGACGTGGTCTCGCAGTGGACCTACAGCTACCCCGATCCCCTCAAAATCGGCCAGGCGACCGATGAGCTCTTCGCCATGGCCAAGGGGCAACCGGGCCAAAAGGTGATGAAGATGACCCAGATCATCTGGTACCG
>JAGLDW010001236.1 GCA_023145395.1 Lentisphaeria bacterium
GGGACCACCGGCACCTTCGGGGGCGTGTAATCTTTTCCGAAGCTGCTGAGCGGCGTCATCGACACCTGCTTCTGAATTGCGTTGACCGCCGCCACGTCTTTCTCCGAGGCGACAAACCAGCGGCCGATGATAAACCCGGTCGGTGTCGGGCAGTCCACCCGGGTCACACCCGCAGGCAACCTGCCTGTCCAGCCCGGAGCCACGAGAGCATAGCTCTGGTCCTGGGAACCCTTCGTGCGGGTGCTGGCGTAGTTGAAGTTGTTGGTCCACGCATCGATGAACTGAAAGGTGTAGTAGCGGCCCTTGGATGGGGGAATATGAAGCACATACGGTTCTTCCGAAGAATCGAACCAGAGCACCGAATACTGCGTGTCGCTGTTTCCCGATTGCACGGCGGAGAACTTCGGCCCGAGCATGCCCCAGGCATTGGCGACCTGGTTCACCGGCGCAAAAAGGAGCCCGGACTTGTTGAAGACGTCCGGGGTGACCGGCGCGTCACCGCCCTTGGTCATCGCGTCGCGGCTCTTCTGCATCACCACCATCGGGTAGCCCCAGAGGTAGGCCTGCACGCCGAGGGCGTAGGCCTGCTTCGCCTTGGCCTCATCAGGCGTCAGGGATGGCTTGTCTTTCTGGGCGGAGGCGTCGGTCACGATTGACAGCATCAGGGCCGCGCAGATCGCCGTTTTGCTTGCATGGGGAAATAGTTTCATGGGTCTGTTCCTCTGTTTTCTAAATTTCTGAGAGTCACTTCACCTGCTTCACGGGCGGCACTTTCCAGGTCTTGTCAAGGATCGCCTCGCCGGGTCCGTAGGTCCGCAGGACCGGCCAGAATGGACCTTCGGGCGCTGGGAGCCAGTTACTCTCCTTGTCCTTGCCAGGTGACTTAGCCGAGAAGTAGAGCGTGATGGAGCCGTCCGTGTCCGTCTTCAGACCAGGCGTGGAACTGCCGATGGAATATCGATCGATCGGATTATCCACCAACAAGCGCTCAGGAAGCTTGTACATGGTCCATGACCAGAAATTCTTCACTGGCGGGATCTGATCCTTGGTAAAGGTGATCTCGTAGTTGTGCTTACTACCGTCGAAGAGTTCTCCCGATCCATCTTTGGGCACTGAAAAGTAGACCGAGACTTTCTTCACATTGCCGAAGATGCCCATCAAGATACCCAAGGCACGATTCTCGTAATCTCCTTTCGTATCCGCACGTGAGCGAAAGAACAACGCAGGATCGACTTGACCGGTAGCAGCCTTCTTCAACTCAGCCAAGGCATCCTGTGCGCCCTGTTGCATCGCTGCCTGAATTTCTGCACTCGGCTTCGCGGCGTTGGCACCCAGTCCGATCCTGGCCATCTTGTCCAACACCGGTTTGTCCTGCGGATTCGGCGTGGTGAGCGGCAGCAGGAAGTTCACATAGTCCCAAAATTCAGCCGTTGTCTCAGCGCCTTCTTTCCAGGGTTTCCAGTCGATGGCTGGCGCGGCTTCAGGAGCCGGGTTGCCGAGGAATGCACTGAGTGGCTGCAGTTTGTATTCCTCCTGGATCTTTTTGACGTTGGGCAAATCACTGGGCTCCAGCAACTGGGTGCGTGTCAGGGTTCCAAGGAACTCCGTGTCGCCCTGAATGACACGTTTGACTCCCTTGGGCAGTTCGCCCTTCCACGTCGGTGCCGCGAGCAATACGCTCACACCGTCGTTGCCGTCTTCGACCGAGCCCGGGTTGTCGAGCACGAAGCCCCAAAGATCGTCCCACTGGCTGGTGTAAAAGCGATTCTTCTCGATCTTCGGCACAGTCAAAACCCAGGGTTCGGCCCGCAGATCGAGCCATGCGTAGGAGTAGGGAGAGTCGTTGTTCGGCGTAACGATATCCGTGTCTTTCGGCGAGGAAGTGCCCAAGTGGAGCCACTTGCCGAAGCCGCCGGACTTATTGTCTGGAGCGATCGCCTGCAGATACATGGTGCGGTAGTACATCACCAGCGGGTAATTGAAGATGTAAGCTTCCTTGGCGATGGCTCGCGCTTCGTCAGGCGTCACTTTGGATTGAGCAAGGCCTGGTGACGTAAGCAGCATCAGAGTCAGGGCGAGGATGGAGGGCAAGAGTGTTCTCATAGTGGTCTTTCTGGGTTGTTTCATCGAAAGTTGGTTTTCTGGAGCGAACGTTTAAGATCACCCGACGGGGAGTGGACGTTGCCATTTCCAGCCGACTTG
>JAGLDW010001237.1 GCA_023145395.1 Lentisphaeria bacterium
CCAACCGATTGGGAATGGGAGTTTGCACTTTCAGCACCATCTCGAAAATCTGCAACTCGTTGATTTCCAATGCTCCATTCCTCCAACACTCCGATACTCCATGGGATCGCTGTGACAAGATTATTACTCACATTTTGAATTTGCGATTTCAGATTTTAGATCTTATGAGCCAATGTGTTACGACGCCATTATAAGCAATGTCGTTGTTGTCGTCGCATTCCGACCTCGCCCCCTCAATTGTGGCGTTGGGAAACTTGCTGTGTCGGCAGGCTGACCAGTCGCTTTGAGGTCAACAGCCAGGCCGTACAGCAAGGACAATGCAGTGTGTACCGAAATTCGCCACATCGTTTCCGGCCCCATTACGAAACGCCTGCATTGCTGTAACAGACTATTGAACAGGCTCTTGAAACAATCTGAAATCAACAATCTGAAATTCAAAATGTGAGTAGTTACATCCAATATTGTCCCTAAAGTGTTTCTGTCTCGCCAGTGTACTCGATGGCGCCGTTGGCGGTGACATTGGCGCGCCAGCGGCGGCCGACCAGGCATTGGGCGTTGAAGGCGACGGGCAGGGCGGCTGTGTGAGTGGCCGCCTTGCGGATGCGCAGCGCCATGACCGCGTTGACGCCGCGCGCCCCCATGGGCCCAATCCCAAGATCGCGCGCCGCCGCCAGCAGCTCGCGCTCAAGAGCCGCCACTTCCGGATCCTCGTTGAAGGATCCGACGGCGCTTAGCACAGCAGCCTCCTTCGCGATCTTCATGCAGAGGTCGGCCGTGCCGCCGATGCCCACGCCAATGATGGCCGGAGGGCAGATTTTGCCCGCATAGCAGGCCTCGCGCACGCATTGAATGACGAACTTGCGGACGCCTTCAAGACCGTCGGAGGGATAGAGCATGCGGTAGAAAGTGCCGAAAATCTCGGAACCTCCTCCCTTGGGCGCCGCCACGATATCGATGCCGTCGCCATCGCCCGCAAAGGTCAGTTCGAGCTTGGGCATGCCCGCGCCAATGTTGTTCCCCGGATTCGAACGAGTCAGAGGATCCACCATGGTCGGACGGAGAAAATTTTCCGCAGTTGCCCGGATTACAGCGGTTTCTGCGGCGTCTTGGAGTGTGCCGAACCCACCTTCGATACAGGTGTTTGCGCCGCAGCGAACGAAGTAGAGGGGGAATCCCGTGTCTCCGCAGACGAGGCCTTGTCCCCGAGCTGCACGCTCGACGTTTGCGAGGCTCTCCTGAAGCTGGACGCGCGCCAGGGGATCGGTCTCTTCCGCCAACGCTGCATCGAGCGCCCGTCTCACATCGGGCGGAAGGGTCACTGCGGCTCGCCGCATGGCCTCGTACATGGCTTCCGTCAGGATGTCACGAGTGATCATCGGGCGTCGTTTCCCCAGAGCGAGAGACAGTGTTGTGGCTGACAGTGCACGATGATCCTGGTCACATCACGTCGAGCGGGGGAGGTTCTCCAGCATCGTGGGGTTGCTGGCTCCGTTCCTGCGGAGGCGGTTGCTGTTGCTGCTGTGGCTGGTATCCACCTTGCTGCTGTGGCCGCTGTTGCTGCTGTTGCTGCTGTGGCTGCTGTTGCTGCTG
>JAGLDW010001238.1 GCA_023145395.1 Lentisphaeria bacterium
GTTTGGGGCAGAGCCCCATTGCCCCGTCTCGATCCCATGAAATCGATGTCCCGCCGTGACTGGCCGGGTGCGCTACAGCGAAGCTCGCACATGTCCATCGCCACGGGCAATCCATTTGTAGGTGGTCAGTTCGTTGGGGCCCACGGGTCCGCGGGCATGCAGCTTGTCCGTGCTGATCCCCACCACCGCGCCCATCCCATAGTCGCCACCGCCTGAGAGACGGGTGGACGCATTGACCAACACCGACGCGGAATCCACGCTGGTCGTAAAGCGGTCCGCCCAATCCATGCGGCGAGTGCAAATCGAGTCCGTATGACCGGAACCATAGGCGTTGATGTGCTCCACCGCCGCCGCCAGCCCATCCACCACACGGATGGAGAGGATGGCCGCCAGGTACTCGCTCGTCCAGTCCTCCTCCGTCGTCGGCACGAGATCGGAGACGAACTCCCTCGCGGCCGGACATCCGCGGCACTCGACGCCCTGCGCACGCAGCGCCGCCACCACAACGGGAAGGAGTCGTTCGGCGCAGGCGCGATCCACTAGCAACGTCTCCAATGCATTGCATACTTCCACACGCTGACATTTGGAGTCGACCGCCAGAGAGACGGCCATGTCCTCAGGCGCGTCCGGAGCAAGATAGAGATGGCAGATCCCGTCGTAGTGCTTGATCACCGGAATCCGGCTTTCCTCGGACACTCTCCGGATCAGGCTCTTGCCCCCGCGCGGGATCAGCACGTCGATGCAGTCATCCATCTTGAGCATCTGCGCAACCGCTTCACGGTCAGCCGTGCGCACGATCTGGATGGCGGCCCCGGGCACACCGTTCGCCGCCGCCGCTGCGCACATCGCATCCGCAAGCACCATATTCGTGCGCAAGGACTCGGAACCGCCACGCAGAATCACCGCGTTCCCGCTTTTCAGACAGACAGCCGCCGCGTCGGTCGTCACATTCGGCCGCGATTCGTAGATAATCCCGATCACACCGATGGGAACGCTGACGCGAGACACACGCAGTCCGTTCGGGCGTATCCGGCCCTCCAGCACACGGCCAACAGGATCCGGCAACGCAGCAGCCTCGCTCAACCGACGCTGCATATAGGAGAACACCGTATCGGTGATCTCCAGCCGTTTGAGCAAGGGAGCGGCGGTTCCGTGCTCCCTCGCAGCCGCGATGTCCGCAGCATTGGCTTCCATCAGGGCATCCCGCACGCCCTCAAGCGCGGCGGGCATCGCGGCGAGCGCAGCCGCCCTCGCCTCCCCCGGCAGAACACTCAACTCGCTTGCGGCCGCACGCGCCCGCCGACCTATTTGCTGCATGTCCATTCGTCTTGCCTCCGACAGTTCGCCCGTGTATTCTAGTCCGCGAGCGGCGCCTCCTCCGCCAATCCATCACAGACGAGATGGAAGATGCCCTAGTCCGGCTGCAAATGCAATCGGCGAGCATGACCCTCCGCGAAAAGATCGCGAAGGTGGTTCCCAGAGTTCCCCCACGCGCGCAACTCGAACGTGTACACCGCGAATCCCGCAAAGCCAATGATCGGAGACAGGGCAATGGGGCTCTGCC